>JAOZRQ010000255.1 GCA_029940115.1 Desulfobacterales bacterium | reverse complement strand
GTTTGTGAGTTTGTGAGTTTGTTCGGATGCGTTTGCTACCGTGGGTTTCAGGCGAGCAAACCCGGCTTCTCTGACAGCTCTAGCTTGTTGTAATTTTATCGCTAACAATTTTTAACGCGAAGCCGGGTTTTTTCGGGGAGAGCGGATGTGGGTGAAACTTTTGTCCGGCTTTTTGGCAAACAACTTTTGTCCCCGCATTCCACAACATGGATTGTGGGTAAGAAAGGGATTGCCGTCAATCCTTCAAGGCCCAAAAGGGAGCTGAACGCCAAGACCCGGTTTCTTTTCCCCCAATCTCGCATTTCCCTGGCCGAAACCGGGTTTTTTTCCTGCGGCATGCCAATTCCCCTGGAACTGCAAGGATGGCTTATGAGAGGGATTGGCCGTGCATCTCTTTCGGCCTCAAAAAAAGTTTCAGAGCGTCGTGTGTGTCAATCCCTTTGGTATCAAGAAAAACTTGAAACGTGATGATTGAAACTCACGCATCACGCATCACGCATCATTCTTCATTGGCAGGGTCAGCCGGAAGATGGCTCCCTCCCCTTTTCTGCTCTTTACTTCTATATCGCCCCCGAGACCTCTGGCCAAAATCCGTGCGCCGGCAAGCCCCAATCCATGGCCCATACGTTGCAACGCGACGCATTCTTTTCCGACTTGGGCATATCGCTGAAAGATCAACTGATGATGGGCCGGATCAATCCCGCAACCATCATCTGAGACATCTGTCATCAGCTGATCCTCCGCCTGTCTCATGATAACTTCGACTCTTCCGCGACGATGATGGAGCGCGTTCTTGATGAGGTTGCCCAATATCTGGCGGAACTTGGTCTGATCCTGAAACATCTCCGTGTCATTCAGAAGGGGAGGGACACTCAGGAAGATGCCGCAACCGGTCAGAAAGTGAATGGTCTCCTCCTCTCCCCGGCATCTCCTGCATTGTTCGTAAATTCCCCCTGACATGCTCTCCAAGGCTTCCATCAGGACGTCATACGCTACCTTGCCGGGCCGAAACAGGGCGCATGAAAGACAGCCGGATCCGGAACGTCCGACTTCCAGCAAGTGATGGAGCATTTCCCGGGTCTTCTGCGTGTTTCTCAATGCCCGTTTCAGGGTCTTCTCCTGACGGGAAGATAGGTCGCCGTATTTTTCTCTCTTCTCCAGCAGAGTGCGTAACCCAGTTTCAACAACTGACACCGGAGTCTTTAATTCATGGATGAGAAACTCAATCTGAATTTTCTGGAAAAAATCTTCAGATTCGGTGGGTCGGTTCTTCATAAATCTCCTCCCTAATCCCTGCCCCTAGAAGGTGTTTGAAAACACCTGCTATCCCTCTGTCCCACAGTTTCGGGCACGGGAACGAAGAAAGTGCACGGTCATCGTGGTTCCACCTGTGTCAAAACAGTCCTCGGGAACCCGGCAGTGAGGACAGGCTTCGATGTTTCCAGGACAGATATCCGCATCCCGAGGGATAAAGCGGCATCGTTCCGAGACCATGCCGATGCTGAAATGATATCGTTCCGAAAATATCTTCATGCGAAGCAGATCAAAACCCTTTCCCCCCGCAAGAAAATCGTAAGGGCTCCGGGAGGAATACTGCATGGTTTCACGGGTGCTGAAGTTGCTCTCAAAGAGGATGCCTTGGTTCTGCTCAGTAATGCCGACCCCGAAATCCCTGACCTCAAATTCGGGCCCCTCGTCTCCGTCTCGGAGCGTCACCTCAATCCGTCCCCTGTCAGGGGTGTTTTCCACCGCATTGCGGATCAGTCCTTCCACCATTTTGGAAAGGATCTTCGGAGGCATCCGGACGGATTTTGGGGTTTGGAAGTCGAGATTCGAAAATGTCAGACAACATTGGCGATGGGCAAAGTGCGGGCCGATCTCCTGAATTTTTCCCTCAACAAGGCGATCCATCCGGATGTCCTCGGATACCGCCTCCCGATGTCCGAAAATGGCATCTATCCGCTTACGGATGGTTTGCAACACATCCGCTGTGACATTCTCAATGCCAAGTTCCAAGACCTGACTTTCAGGTTTCGAGACCCGATCTTCAGGCTCCAAAGTCCCTAACCCAGATGTCAAGTGTCGAGTTTCCAGCTCAATGCCAAGTTCCAAGACCTGACTTTCAGGTTTCAAGACCCGATCTTCAGGCTCCAAAGTCCCTAACCCAGATGTCAAGTGTCGAGTTTCCAGCTCCGACTTTCGAGTTTCCAGTTCCTCCTCAACAAGGACTTCCATTTCATCCATACAGACATCCAGCAAGGTCGAGAGCATCTGATGGGTTCTGTAATCCCTTTGCTTCAGAATATCTTCAATCTGATACTGCATCTGGAGTATCCGATCCAGGTTTCTCCAAGCCCGGTCCAATATCCGATGCAAAGAGGCTTTGTTGGATCGGTCGGTTTCGCCAAGATCGGCAAGCTTTTTTTTCAGGAGTCTCAGGGACGCGTCCAGCACAGAGACAGGCGTTTTCAACTCGTGAGAGAGATGATGGATTACCCGCTCCTTGGCCCGGTTCAGACTCCGAACATCCTCATAAGAGCGGCGGAGCGCCTCGTTGATCCTGGCGTTTTCAATGGGGAGGGCCGCCGTGCTGGCGATGGCGCTCATCAGTTCAACATCTGTTTCATCAAACGCGCCCTTTTTCTTGTCCACCGCACAGAGCACCCCGATGGTCCGATCTTGGGTCCGGATGGGGACATCCAGCACATTCCGGGTCTGATGGCCCGATTGCTCATCCACCTGCCTGAAGAAAAGGGGAGTTCGGGAGGTGTCCGGCACGATCATGGGCTGCCCGGTCCTGTAAACATGACCAGCCACCCCTTTGTCCAGAGGGAAGCGTATCTCCTTCAGATTCTCTCCGGTTTCAGCATTGTCATAGGTGGCGACGCGAAAAAAGAACTCTTTCTTCTCTTCATCAACGAGAATGACCGACGCGCCGGCCACTTCGATAATCTCCTGAACTTCCTTTATGATAAACTCCAGACGGTCATCCAGTCCCCGGAACCGATACAGGGCCTTTGCAATGCGGAAAAGGGCCTGATTGGTTCGGGAGACGCGCCTCTCCATGGTCATGTCCCGGAATATGGCCACATGTCCCGCGGGTTCATCACTCGCCTCACGGAGCACGGCCGCGTCAAACCTGATATCCCGTATCCGCCCGTCCTTGGTCATCCGTTTGGTGTCAATGCCGTAAAGCACCTTCTCCTCATACAGCCGGCGCATCCCCTGACGCGTCTCCTTTATGAGAAAGTCGGGCACAAAGGGAATGCGCTTCTCCCTGAGTTCCTCCAATGCCCAGCCAAAGACTTTTATAAAGGCCGGATTCAGATAGGCCACGGTGTTGTCCGTGTTGAAGAGGACTATGGGAAGGGGCAGAAAATCAAGGAGTGCCCGATACCGTCTCTCCGCGTTGAGGGCATGTTTTTCGGAGGTCTTCAGGGCTTGGCGGGAGATGTGCTTTTCGGTCACATCCCGGGCAATCCCCCGAAAACCGATCTTCCCCCCCCTGTCATCAACGATCAGGTTGGCAGAGATTTCAAGGATGCGGGGCTTGCGGTCCTTTTGGATGATTTCCCATATAATATTGGTGATACCTTTTTCTGTGCGATAGATGATGTTGAAATTGTCAAAGGCAACTTGGGCGTTCTCCTGATCCATGAACTCACGATAATTGCGATCCTGAATCTCATCCCTGTCATACCCAAAAATCCGGCAGAGAGCATGGTTGAAGAATTTGAAATTCCCGTGCAGATCAGTCTCATAAAAGCCGTCCGCCACATCCTCGATAAAGACTCGGTAGCGTTCCCTGTTGATTTCAATATCCTCTTTTTTCAGAGAGGCGTCTGTTTTCTGGTCACTCATCATCTGCTGTGTTTTCAAGATGGCCTTGATCTTCGTTTCAGAAACCGGGTTTCCTTGCTCTTTTGAGGAGAGAAACCCGGCTTTCTCTTGCAGTTGGGGAGTCGGCCCGTCTGGGAAAAAGCCGGGTTTCCCGCCCATTCCCGATTTTTTGTCCTGTACCCTGATCTGCTGATTCTGAGGTTCCTGAAATTGGTGGGACCTCACCCTGTGCCTT
Source organism: Desulfobacterales bacterium (assembly GCA_029940115.1). Classification (GTDB taxonomy): domain Bacteria; phylum Desulfobacterota; class Desulfobacteria; order Desulfobacterales; family 4be13; genus JAOZRQ01. The sequence goes on along the minus strand of JAOZRQ010000255.1, from coordinate 5,348 downwards.
TTTGTCCTGTACACCGCTGACTGAAAGAATACTTTTAAGCCAAAAATTTGAATCATGCAAGAAAAATCAGCAGCTCTGAAAGTTTGATGGAAAAGAAACCCGATTTCAGCCTCAGGGACAAGTTTCCATGACGCGGCACCGTGCCAGAAATCGGATTTCTCTGTCTTTTTAGATCTGCTGAAAATATATGTGCTGGCTGTGTACAGGACAAAAAAATAATGATTGAGGAAGGAAACCCGGCTTTTTCTTGCAGTCGGGAAGTGCCGCCGTCCAAAAGTGGAAAGACAAACTTCGAGTGGCGCAAGCAAAGACTTGAAATGTCGACACGGGCTGAAAATTATGATCCGCAGATGAACGCGGATGAACGCGGATGGCCTGTGCCGGGGCTCATCAGCGTCCATCCGCGGTTTGTGGGGATTGTCGCGGCAGGCTGTCCCCAAGCCGGCTTCCAGGATCGTGACTGTCTGAGACCACATGCAACCACAGAATCCGTTAGAAGGTGTTTGAAAACTCCCTTGCCCCTGCCGAAACTGGGGCAGGTGTTTCAAACACCTTCTAGAATCAGGAATGTCGCATATCCGATTGAAATTGACATGCTTCTTTCTTCGTGTCACTTCGTGTCCTTCGTGGATTTGCTCTCTTGACAGGTCAAATCAAAGATGGCAGTCGCTGGAACTGGAAGCAATGATGGGAACACCGAACAGGCCGACATGTTTGTAGCTCCCCCAGCCGTTTCCGTACAAATTGCGAGACAATGGAGGGGGTCAATCTGTGCAATCCGTGCAATCTGTCAAATCCGCGGTTCAAACTGTTCAGGACGCAAAAAAGGCTATCCGGCTTGTCAGGTTGAAAGACAACGAATCTTGAGCCATCAAAGGTTGAAAGGCAACAAGACCGCCTTTTTCGCACTCCTTAGGGTTGAGCTCTCTTTGATGTCAAAAGGGTTGATGGCAATCCTTCTTGCCCACAATCCATGTTGTGGGACAAAAGTTCCTGCCAAAAACCCGGACAAAAGTTTCACCCACATTCGCCCTCCCCGAAAAAACCCGGCTTCGCGTCAAGGGTTGTCAGCAATAAAATTACAACAAGCTGGAGCTGTCAGAGAAGCCGGGTTTGTTCGCTTGGAACCCACGGCAGCAAACGCACCGAACCCCACAGCAACAAACAAACCTTAACAGCGGGAACTCCTTCTTCACACCTTCAGCGAACATAAAGGCGAAAACGAAAGGCAGGATGATGTGACAGTGGTGGGGTTTGGCTTCTGACCAAAAACCCTGTGGCTTGCAGCCACACAGTTCTTCCCCTGCCTTTTCCCTTCATACAAGGCTTCATCCGCCATTTTGAGACACTGCTCAACCTGCATCCGCCGAGAGAAGATGCTGACGCCGAAGGTGAGGGTGATTTTCAATTGATGATTTTGATAGTCATAAACCCCAGCGGATATCCGCTCTCTGAGAGATTCGGCAAGCATTCTCCCTCCCTCCAGATCCGTCTCCGGCAGGAGCAGAAGAAATTCCTCTCCCCCATCTTGCGACACAGTCCTGCTTTCTCACCCTAGCGCGCATGGTTTCGGCAACCGCCACCAAGACAAAGTCACCACAATCATGCCCGTACTTGTCATTGAACAATTTGAAATCATCAATGTCGCACAATATGAGTGAAAAGGGCCTTCCGCTTCTTTCAAACCGTGTGCTCTCATTTTCAATCTTCTCGGTCATGTCGCGACGATTGGAGAGTTTTGTCAGGCTGTCTGTTCTGGCAGTAAGCTCCAGCTGCTTCTGATAGGCCAAGAGCTCCTCATTGGCCTGCTTCAACTTCTGATTCGCCAGTATCAGTTCTTCCCGGGAACGCTTCAACTCCAAGCGTGTCTTCACCCGGGCCAGCAACTCAACGGGTCTGAATGGCTTGGTGACATAATCGAGCCCACCGGGCTCAAACCCCTTTGCAATGCTCTTGGCATCCCCCTTTGCTGTGAGAAAGACCACCGGAACATCCGCTGTTGCAGGATTCTGCTTCAGTCTTCGGCACACCTCAAATCCGTCTATCCTCGGCATCATGACGTCCAAGAGTATCAGATCAAAAAGATGGGATTGCGCCTTGGCAAGAGCGGCTTCACCCCCTTGAGCATAAGCCATCTGATAGCCTTCATCCTTTAATATGTTGGCGACCATCTGAATATTGGTGGAGACATCATCCACAATCAGTACCTTAAAGCTTCTGTTGTTCTCAAACATTGATTCTTTCCTTATCAGGTTCAGGGATCGGAGATCAGAGGTTCTCGGTCTTCGCCCTGATGCTTGCCCCAATCCTCATCTGTTCAGGGTCAGGGTCAGAAGTTCTTGATCTTCGCCCTGATGCTTGCCCAACCCTGACGCCTGAGCCCTTATCTGTTTCAGTTTCTGAACCAAGCCTGGATAGGCAGTCATCGTGGCATTCATATTGTCAATGTCAAAGCATCTGACCTGCTCAACCAGATCATCTCCGAATTGTCGCAGAAATTCCAGTCCATATTGCTCACCGAGAGAACTGATCTGATGTCCGAATTGCTCAATCTCATCGAAAAATTCATTTTCCTTGGTGATCTTCCATAATTCAGTCAATTCGTTTTCCAGCCTGTGAATGACCTCCGGAAGCATCTTCAGGGACTCGGGCGGCATGTTTTCCAGCATGCTTTCTTCATATGTCTTCCCCTGTGCGGTTTCCTTTCGGGAACATTTGAGAAACTGGGACAATTCATAAAACAATTCCGCACGCTGCACCGGTTTTCGCAAATACCCGTCAAATCCCCCCTCCATGATCCTCTCTTCGTCTTCCTTCAGCGCGGACGCCGTCAGTGCGATGATCGGAATTTGTTTCAGCTTTTCATCTTTCTTGATCTGACGTGTCGCCTCATATCCGTCCATGACCGGCATTATGATATCCATCAGGATAATATCCGGTTTCGTCTCTTGGGCAAACCGGATCGCACACTCCCCGTTTTCAGCCTCAATGGCGTTGAGCGGCGTGTCCATGAGAAACTCCCTGATCAATCTGCGATTGTTTTCAACATCGTCTGCAATCAGGAGAGACCCCTTTTCAAAGCAAAGCGCGTCATAGTCAACGGCCGGTTCCACCTTCTCGGGTGTGACAGGCATCTCTCCAATGGACACATTCTGCAATTTGATTTCAAAGCAGCTCCCCCTGCCGGGCTCGCTCTTCACGGAGAGCCTTCCGCCCATCATCTCAACCAGCCGTCTGGAAATGGCCAGCCCCAGACCGGTCCCGCCAAACTGGCGGGTGGTTTCTCCGTCCTGCTGTCTGAAGGACTCGAATATGGTTTCCTGAAATTCTTGGGGAATGCCGATGCCGGTGTCCGCCACCCGAATCATCAGGTCCAAGCGGCCTTTCTCCTTCGGTGATGCGCCCCTTTCCACCGTCAGTCTGATATGTCCTTTTTCGGTAAATTTTATGGCATTGCCGATCAGATTGAACAGGATCTGTCTCAGGCGCACCTCATCGAGACACAGGCTTTCCGGAATGTCCGGTGCGATGGAAACGATGAAATCCAGCCCTTTTTCAGCCATTTTCAGAGAGAACATCTGTCGAAATTCGTTAAAAATCGTCCAAGGATTCAGGGGATCATATCGGATCTCCATTTTTTCGGCCTCGATCTTGGAAAGATCCAGGATGTTATCGATCAATGTCAGCAGACTCTTTCCGCCCACCTGAATGGCGGAAAGATAGCTTCTCCCCTTCTTCTCCGTGATCAGCGAATCAAGCAATTCGGTAAACCCGAGTATCGCGTTCATGGGGGTGCGGATTTCATGGCTCATGGTGGCCAGAAATTCGCTCTTGGCCTTGTTTGCGGCCTCAGCTGCCTCCTTGGCCTTCTGGAGTTCCGCTTCGATCTCCTTGTGTTTGGTGATGTCCGTGAAGGTGCCGATAATCCCGCCGACCTTTCCGTTCAACTGATTGTAGGTGGTTTCGTCACAAATCACCTGACGATGAGAGCCATCCGAATGGACCAGCGTGGTCTCAAAGGACTTTTTTCCTTTCCACAGCAACAATTGCCTGTCTCTCTCGGTAATGGCCTCCGCGGGCCAGATGTCATATGGGGTTTTGCCGATGATCTCTTGGGGCGGGCACCCTGCGAACTGGGAAAAGGCGGAATTGCACCCCAAGTATCTGCTCTCACTGTCTTTGTAAAAGAATGGGACAGGAATGGCGTCCACCAAGTATTCCAGGAACTGAAGATTGGCTTGCAGTTGCTCCTCTGCCTGCTTGCGCTCGTTGATATCGGTCAGGCCGATGATCAATGAAGGGGATCCGAAATGATCAATGGAATACGCGGACATGATGGTCCATCGCCGCTCATTGTCTTTCAGCTTGACTTCGATCTCAAAATTTTCGGCATATCCGCGCGCCCGAATCTGGGCAATGATCCGCATCAGGCTGTCAGGATTCGCATAAAACGCGATGGCCTTTATGTTCACCGACTCATTCAGGGAAAAGCGGAAATATTTTCGTGCGGTTTGGTTTGCCTGCAAAACCATGTTGTCTGAGAGACGTAAGATGATCAGCGGAACAGGCGTGGCATCAAATATTCTATGGAGGTTCTCCTCACTTGTCTCCAGCGCGGCCTGGGCCTGCTGGCGTACCCTGACCTCAAGATTCAGTTCCTTGTTTGTCCGTTTCAATTCTTCATGCGTTCTTCTCAGCTTCAGATGGACATTGATTCTGGCGATGATCTCCTCCTTTTGAAACGGCTTCGCGATATAGTCCACCCCACCCGCCTCAAATCCCTTCATCTTATTCATCGTGTCCGTCAACGCGCTGATAAATATGATCGGGATATCTCGGGTGGCATATCTGCTTTTCAATCGCCGGCAGATGGCAAAGCCGTCCAGACCGGGCATGAGGATATCCAGCAGAATCAGATCCGGAGACTTCCTTTCGGCAAATTCCAATGCTTTCAGACCGTCTTTTGCCACCGCGAGTCTGTAGCCGTCTGCAAGCATATTCGCCAGAATCTTCAGATTCTTCGTGTTGTCGTCAACGATGAGTATCAGGGCATTCTTCATGACAAACCTTTGGAAAGCTGTAAGCTCGAAGCTGCAAGCTGTAAGCTCGAAGCTGCAAGCTCGAGGCTGCAAGCTCGAGGCTGTGAGCCCGAGGCTGTGAGCCCGAGGCTGTGAGCCCGAGGCTGTGAGCCCGAAGCTGTGAGCCCGAAGCTGTGAGCTCGAGGCTGTGAGCTCGAAGCTGTGAGCTCGAGGCTGTGAGCTCGAAGCTGTGAGCTCGAAGCTGTGAGCTCGAAGCTGTGAGCTCGAGGCTGTGAGCTCGAGGCTGTGAGCTCGAGGCTGTGAGCTCGA
>JAOZRQ010000254.1:4662-9466 GCA_029940115.1 Desulfobacterales bacterium | reverse complement strand
GGTGAAGAGCAATCTCAAGAACAGGCATGTGGACGGGATGCTGAGGAACATGGAGCGGTTTCCCAAGTTCTTCACTGAACACAGCGACAAGACGCTCTATGGGATCATGGCCGCGGTGGACACCAACGAACATGTGAGGAGAAAGGTGACGGACGCGGGGATTTACCTCGCGATCATCGAGGATGACACCTTCACCATTGAGGTGCCGGAGGGGTTCAAGGCGGCAAAATTTAATGAAAGGGTGAACGATGAGGATGGGGTAGAAGGATGAAGCACTCCCCGTTCGGAAAATTCATATGCAACCCTGGAACAGAACACTAAGAAATTGCTTAACCAAGGAGGTCTATGATGAGACAGAACGCCTTGCTTCTGATGTTTCTGCTTGTTGTATCTTGTGCGTGGTCACAGCCCTACAACAAGGAAAGTGGCAACAGGACTAATTTTTCTCGCAGAAATCTGATGCCCTCGGGCGGCTGTGACAAGGATATTCGTCCAGACGACAACAGGACTATCGCGTATCGCAAGCGCGACAACCGCTGTGAGGGGTTTTATCGTTCCGAGGTCACTGCAAATCCGATTGATGTGGTCAGCCTGATGAAGGGGAGGCTTCGGTTCAAGTTAGATAAGAACGAGGTGATTGAGGTCTCCTCCCCGTTTATCCGGAACAGACCGGTTCATGTGCGTGCGGTGGGGATTCCGATCAAAACTTATTACCGCATGGACGCGGAACTCGACCCGGGCGGCAAACTCGTTTGGCCGGTGGGCGAGGTGATCTATCAGAAAAGGCTTCATGCCGAAAAGATCGGCGTTTTCGGCAGCGTCATGAATCAAAAAAAGGAGATATATGTGCCAGTCAGCACGGCCGCAAAGCTGGCCAAAAACGCGGCCAATGACGAGATGATCAGACTTTGCCTTCGCATCGCCGCGGACGTGGAGATCGTGAAATGGCGTTATGCGGCGGTGATCAATGACCTCCCCGGACAGTCCGGCAACTGGCAGGATGTGGGCAAACGCCGCTATCGGATCGGGAGACCGATCTGCGTGACCCTGCCCCAGCAGACCAAGACCGGCGAATTGTTCGTGGAAATAGCCGCAAGGGAGAAGAACCGCACAGAGTTTCGCCTGCGAAAAGAAGTTCGCCTGATTGTCAAGGAACCAGAAGGAGCGCGGAAGTGAAAACAGAAATCCAAGTCACAGATTTCTGCTTTCTCTTTCGCATTTAAACAACCCCCAAATCCTTGATCATCAAGGTTTTTTCTGTCATTCCTGCGAAAGCAGGAATCCACTGCTCTTTCACTGGCAAAAATGGACCCCCGCTTTCGCAGGAATGACGGACTTTTTGGTCAGAAAAGGAAGCAACGATGAAGCTTGACAGAAAAACCCTGAAAAGACTTATAACCAAGTGCAGGCTGAGAAGAGAAACCCTGAAAAGACTTGAAACCGAGCGCAGGCTGAGAGATAAGAAGGCGGCCAAGAAGCTCTTGGCCGGCGATTTCAACGGCGCGAAGAGGGAGCGGACCCGGGCCGATTTGTGTGCGAACCTCTTGGCCCCGGCAAAGCGGAGAAAGAATTTCTGGTGGATCGTATTCTTCGCGATCCTTTTCATCATGCTCTGCACTTTGCGATGTTCCACCGACATTTGGTTTGAGCTCGAGGCCGAGAACATTACGCTGACGCTTGCAAAAGACTGGTCCAACAATCGCCAGTCCGTTTCAAACGAGTTCGTTTCAGACAAGATCATCATTGACAACATCGCCGAGGTCAGGGCCCCCGCGTTTAACATTCCTAAGGCGGTTTACCCCGAAGAGGAATCCACAATCTTGGAGGTGAGTGGAAAAGATGTCATTCTCAATGAATTTGCCTTGGAATCGGGAAAGAAAGTCGAATTGAATTTCAGAGGAAATGCCCTGAAGTTCTACATCAATGGGATGACCTTGGAGGGAAAGTTGTTCTTTGTGCATCATGCTGATCTGATGCTGGAGACCGATGACGGGGAGATCATCATCGAGGGATCCGCCGACCCTGACCTTTCAGAGATCATCGAATTCCGGTCCGCCATAGCCGAACCGGTCCTCCTTGAACTGTTCAGTAAAACGGACTGGAAACTGAACGGCTTGCAGGCCAAGGAAATCGGCTTTCTACAGGAGGTCCCCCCCAATTCCAGGAATTTTAGGTCCACGATCCATTCCGGCAAAGTGATCGTCCTAGAGGCCGCCAAGGAGAAGGCCCTGCACAAAGGAGACTGCCTGATCCTGAAGGGCGTGAGAAGCAGGCGCATTGACATATCAAGTGCCAAAAACGGCATGAAAATCTCATTTGAAGGGTCCGTGAGCGAAATTCTCGCCGGCCCCCGGGGATTTGAGAGAAATCTGACCCTGACTTGGATGGAATGGCTCTACAATCGGCAAATGCTGTTCATATCCCTGCTCGTGGTGCTCTCTTTCCTCGGCAAGAACTTTTTTCTCGGGGAATAGCTTTCTCTCATCCTTACCGTTTGTAGTTCCGCGTTCAGGCGGTGTCACACCGCCTGAACGCGGAACCCCAAACTGAAGGGACTGAGTTTGATAAGGATATCCGCATCCGAGTCTGGCTCGTTTCCAAGATGGATTGCAATCTGTTCCCCTGTAGAACAAATTTGCAATTTGTTTTACATACATATGAAGTTCAACAAAAAAATTGTCTCGGACCCAGTTTGCAGTTCCGCGTTCAGGCGGTGTCACACCGCCTAAACGCGGAACTACGAACTGGGGGTTCCGGACAGACATTATAAGGATGGCTATCAAACAATGACACCAACAAGGATATTCACGTTTCTCATAAAAAACGCCGTGGTGATGACCCTCCTTTTGCTCATCTGGTCCGCCTCCCAAGCCCAAATGTTGGACAAGGTGGCCGAGAGGTTTCGGAATAATGTGCTCCAGATTACGACGCTGAATGAGGACAGCAAACAGAAAAGCGGCTTCGGCTTTGTGGTGGCCGAGAGGGGGGATAAGTTGTATGTGGTCACAGCAAAGCATGTGTTTTCCACAGACAATCCGGATATAAAGGTCAAGATCCAAGTACAGTTTTACGAGAGGCAAGGAAGTCCATATGATGCCAAATTGCTGCTTTCTTCTAAGGAGCTTGATGTCGCGATGATTGAGGCATCCAAGCCGGTCGGGTACAAGTGGGAGAGAAAGTATTTCTATCCGCGCCCGAAACGGAATGACAAGGTATGCTTCATCGGAAGGGGCCAGAAGTGGTATATCCCCACAGATAGCGCGGCCGGTCAGGTCAATCGTATCTCGAGTTCCGACAAACTCCATATTGACATGAAGAGTGTGCAGTCCGGCACATCCGGCGCGCCCCTGATCTCAAGGAACGGAATCGTGGGGATGATCATTAGGGACAGCGGGGTCGAGGTGGAGGCCATAGGTATTGAGACCATAAGGAAGGTGGTCACGAAAGAATGGATCTATCCTTGGGGGTTGGAGGAGAATACCTCAACGACCACAACGACCACAATTCCGACGACGACCACAACGACCACAATTCCGACGACCACAACGACCACAATTCCGACGACAACCACAACGACCACAATTCCGACGACAACCACAACGACGATATATCCGAGAGAACTTGAAGAGATCAGGCAATCGCTTTCCATAAACCTTCAGAGATACAAAAGCATTAAGGCCAAACCTGATAGCAATGGTCGGCTTGTTCAGGTCATCAAAGATATTGTCAGGGATTTCAAAGCGATTGAGGCGATTTATGAAAGCTCTCCGCAATATTCTGAAACAAGAAGGGTAATAGACATAACAGGCATCAGAGACGCCCGCAGAGGAATGGAACGGGAACTTTCTGCAATGACACAATGACTAAGGAACTGTGACTATGGGAGATATGGACATGAAATGTGGACGTGTTTCATTTTATCTTTTCATCATCATAATGATATTCATCTATGCCAGCAATGCACAGCGAGTATGGGCATCTGACGACAAACAATTACGTCAACTGGGTCTGGAGCTTCGAAAGTATTTAGGAGAACACGACAGACTCTCCAGGGTCGGAAGGGCAGATCCCCAAAAAAAAATTGAGGTTCTATCAAAAATTGTAGAAATTTTGGGGAAATTCAAAAAAAAATATGAAGAATTTCCTCAAAAAGGCATTCTGGATAAAATTGAAAAGCGTGTTAAAATGTATACAATGGAACGTGATGAATTGATTTTAAAGTACCAGTGGCACAAGCGTTAAATCAGATTGAGGGACTCGGGAAAATCGCATTATCCCAGACACCCCCAAGGGAGAATCAAGCCGGCCAGCAATATTTCCCCCTTAAGGGACAGGGTGTTTTGCAAAATGGGACACGGGACAATGCGTTTTTTCCGAGTTCCTCAGATCAAACCAAGGAGGAATGATTATGAAGAGAGGCAAAGCAGGCAGAAGGGTCACAGACCGCGGAAGGCTTCAGCTTCCCAAGTTGTTTTTTGTCATTATTATGATCCTGCTCATGTCAGGGTGTGTAATTGACCCGGCTTTGAGGAACCAGATCACTTGGAAAATTGAAGATGCCAAGGGAAATCTGGAAAAGGCGGAAGAACTGGATGTGGAAAAGAAACATGTGAATGCTTCTGAAAGAGCAGAGAACGAGTTGAAGGATGCGCGAGCCTTTCTTGAAGAGAAGAAAGGAGATGAGGCTCTTCATTCTGCTGACAGGGGATTGAACATGTCCATAGAGATTTTGAGGCCGTTTGCCGCTGACAAGGTTGAGGAGGCACAGAAGAATCTGAATGCCGCAGAAAACCTAAATGTGGAA
>JAOZRQ010000254.1:0-4562 GCA_029940115.1 Desulfobacterales bacterium | reverse complement strand
AAGAAACATGCTGAGAATCTTGAAAAAGCGAAAAAGGAGCTGACTGATGCACGATCCTTTCTGAAAAAAGCGAAAACAAAGGAGGCTTTCGAGTCCGCTGAAAGAAGTCTGAGCATATCGAGGAAGATTCTGGAACCGTTTGCCGCTGACAAGGTTGAGGAGGCACAGAAGGATCTGGATGTCGCAGAAAGTCTAAATGTGGAAAAGAAACATGCTGAGAATCTTGAAAAAGCGAAAAAGGAGCTGACTGATGCACGATTTTTTTTGGAAAAAGCGAAAATAAAGGAGGCTTTCGAGTCCGCTAAAATGAGCCTAGGTATATCCAAGGATATTCAGAAACGATTTTATCTGGAGGAAATTGCCAGAAAGGCCAGAGAACTCAAAGAGAAAATCAAACGTGAAGCCGGATCGGATACAGACCACCCTCTATTGGATTATCTTCCCGAACTCAATGCCATCTTGGATTATGCTGAGGATTTGGAGACAGGCCGACAGGTTGTTTCTGTTGACAAGGTTATCAGCAATCTTGACAAGCTCTTGGGGTTGGAACATTCCGTCGAGTTGTTTGAAAGCGGAACATTGGAGTCGGATATCTCTTTCAAATTAGGGGAATACAAACTGTCCGAGAAGGGGAAAATCGCCCTTGAAGAAAAGTTTCTCATGGAGATCATCTCGAACAAAGAGAACTGTAAAGAGAAATATCCGGACAGCACAGTCACCATAGAGGTCACGGTCCGTGGTTACACGGATCAGGTCGGTTTCAAAGAGGGAATGCCTTTGGCGAGGAAACTGTCGGAAGGAGTTGAACATGCGCTTCCGAGAGACCAGCCTGAACGAAGGCAGTTTCTGAACCAGCGTCTTTCAGAATTCCGGGCACAAGCCATCGGGGATTACATCAGACGCCGCATTTTGGAAACCGAAGGAGGCGGTTCAAGAGTCAGCGTCGAGCTTGAAATCGAAGGAAAGGGAGAAGTGATTCCGAAAGGTGTTGATCCGTCAGGTTTGAACAATGATCCCAAGCGAAGGATTTGTGAAATTTACAGCAAATATACGGCTTACAAAGAACAGTAATCCGTTTGCTGCTTCCGCGTGTATTTCGGACAGGAACTGTTCGGATTTGTCAGGGACAGATTCCGACCCGTCGGTGTTGACGGTTTCCGGCGCATGGTCCGGGACGGCGTTCAAGGATGAAGTCGCCGGATCAGCAAATCCGGTGAGGTTCAGACTTGTCAATCCGAAACGAGCGCAAGGGATGGACTCAGCGGGTTTCACCGAATGCCCAAGTCTCCAGTTTCCAGTCTCTCACTCCTCCTTCTTTTTTCTCCCGCCGATCCCAAACAACCCGCCCTGTCTGATGATGTCTGGCAGGGTTTCGAGGATCTTTCTGCCGGCTTTCTCAGGATCTGTGATGATCTCTTTCCCCTTTTCAAGCGGCAATTTTTCTTTGAGGTCTTTCAGCGGCAACTTTTTTCTGAGGTCTTTTAGAGCATCAAGCGGCAGTTTTTCTTTCAGGTCCTTTGGCGCATCAAGCGGCAGTTGCTCTTTCAGGCCCTTTGGCAGTCGCTTCATGACCTCCTCCACCACTTCCCTGGTGACGATGCCGGCGGTGTCCGGATAGATTTCGGGGGACCAGAAGGGCCCCTTTATGATGATCGGAATGGATGCCCGCTGGCCCAAGTCAAGCGTGAGCTTGCAGTCAAAGGTCATCTCCACGAGGTTCAGGCCCCCGGTCAGGGATATCCGGTCTTTCGGGGTGTTCAGATTGAACTCCTTGGTCAGAAGCTTTCCCCCCTGAATCTCGAAGCGGGCATTCAGCGCGCGGATATCTGTTCTGGAAGCCTCCCTGCGCTGGCCAATTTTTGTCAGAAGGTCTCCCAAGGGATAGCTGGTAAACGACAACAAATCCGAGATGCCGTAATCCTTCAGGATGGCCCGGCCCGTTCTCAGGTTCAGAGATCCGTTCAGGGTTTTCAGGTAGGAGGATATCGAATCTCCCCGGCTTTTCAGGTTGATGGAGAGATTGGTCCGGCCGCCGTCAATCAGGTTTTTTCCAAACATCTCCCGGATGAACGACCCGGCCTCCAGCTTGGAGAGATTGATCTGCATGGCGGCCTCCGGCGTCTCTCCCCGCATGTCCGCGGTGAGGGTGGTTCTGAGGTGTCCCCGAAAGAGGTTCGCGGAGAGGGGCTTGATCGTGAAAAGACCCTCCTTTCCGGTGATCGCCAACCGCACATCCGATGCCTTCAGCTGGTTCGCTTGAAGTCGGCCGACACGCAGGGTCCCGTCAATATCCGCGGTTTTGATCTTCTCAGGCGGATCTGCGCGCTTGACTGGTCCTTTCTCCTTGCCATCTTCCCTTCGAGAAGGACGGGGCCTGAGATAGCGGTCCAGCTTGATCTGATCGGCGGTCAGGTCAAATCTGAGTTTCAAGGGATCAAAACGCTCCACCCCGACGCGCCCCCGAAGCGCGGTGTCGTCGAGCTTGGCGTTGAGATTGGAAATGCGGATCGCGTCGGGTGACGCGGAGAGCCTGAAACGGGCCTGAAGCTTCTCCAAGGCTTTCGGATCTCGGGTCTCGGGAGGGGCTTGGCCCAGCAGTTGCATCAGTTTTTTCGGGGAGAATTGACGAATATCAAGATCTGTCACCACCTGAGGCTTGGAAAGGAGGTGATCCGCCTTCACGTCTCGAGTGAGCCGCATGTCATACGCGCCAAGGTTCAGGCCGGTCACGGAGAGGGTCCCCTTTTTCCAGTCAAAATCCGCATTCCCGCTCAGATCGGCATCTGCCGCGCCTCCGGGTAGGGAGCCGCCTTTGAGACGGCTTTTCAGCGTCAGGCCATCGGCTTTGAATCTGCCGACCGTCCAGTTCACCAAGAGATCTCCCCCGATGTTTGCAACCCCGTTGAGCGCGCTCTTCTTGTCCTGCCCTTCTGGGTTGAACTCATCAACGGAGAGGGTCAGCCGGGTCCCTCTCAGAGCGGCTTGGCCTTTGCTGAGAAAAAGGCCCAGATCGGTTTTCAGGTCAACCCCGGTGCGGATCACCGGCTTGGCCGAGTCAAGGTGGAATTGCAGATCCACACCAAGGGGGGTTGCTCCTTGGGCCGATTTTTTCCCGCCTGCAATCGATTTGAAGGGAATGGTGCCCGCGTTTGGAGTCGCTTTCAGGCGGATGTCCGAAAATCGCATCTCCCGCATACGGAGGCCCGCGACACGGAGGCTCCCGCTGACATTCGGCATGACAACGGGTCTTCCAGAATCCTGACCCGTCTTGGCTTTAGATTTCCCGCGGGATTTTTTCCCTTCTTTCTGATCGGGTGGCAGGTATCTGTTCAGGTCCATCTCACCCACGTTCAGATCGAATTTGATCTGGGGATGCGAGAAGTCATTCATACGGACCCATCCTTTAAGGGGGGCATCGTCAATGGCCGCGTCCAAGTCCGAAACATGCAGTGTGCCTGCGTTCCAATCCAAGTCCACCCCGGCTTTGGCTGCCAAACGGGTTGCTCCCGCGGGAATTCCCTTCCCTTTGATATCGGTGTCAAGGGTCAGTCCCTCAATCTTTACGTGAGATTTCCCCCAGTTCACAGAAACATCCCCCCCGATATCCACCGCGCCGCTGATGCCGGCTTTCGGATCTTTGGGGTCCGAATTCATTTCCAAAACAGTCAGTTTCAGGCGGGTCTGATTCAGAACTGCCCGCGCCTCGTCCGGGAACAGGCTCATCTCCGTCTTGATATCCACGCCAGCGTTGATCAACGGATGGGACGAGTCAAGGTTGAACTGTATATCCAAAGGGCAGGGGGAGCCGGGTTTGAAGCGGCCTGTGCGAAGGTTCAGGCTGTTTATCCGGAAAGAGGAGCCCGTAGTCCGGTCCTCCATGGCCAATTTCGCGGCGGTGAGTTTCAGCCCTTGAATGTCGAGTCCGGCAACCCGAGAGGGGGAAGATGCGGGAACCTCCTCCGCTTGTCCTTTGCCAGCCAAGTCCTCCCAGTTGGTTTTGCCGTCCGGAGTTTTGATCAGCCGGAGATCAAGGCCCTTGAGAAAGACGGTCTTCATCATCACTTGCCTATGAAACAGGGGGATGAGCTTCAGTTGGATGTCGGCCTGCTCGGCCCGGGCCATCGGGTCGGTTCCGAATTTTGGCGGATTGTTCAGGATCACCGGGCCAGTTTTCAGCCCGATCCACGGAAAGATTGAGAGTTCCATGTTCCCTTCGATGATCAGTTCCCGGCCGGTGGCATCGCGAACCGCATCGGTGATATACGCCTTGTAATCGTTCGGGTCAACAACCCGCTGAACGACAACGATTGCAGCAATGCTGAGAAGCAGAAACGCCGCAATGACAATGAACAGCATCTTGATCGCTTTTTTCATGAACAACTCCCTGTAAATCAATTGGAACATTTAAGATAATGAAGGATGCCTTTATATCAATTGACTTCATCATATGTCAACCTATTTTCAGTGGATTCCGGGTCAAACCTGTCCTTGGCATCTTTCATAAGGGAATCGGAAAATTGACCTTGATCATCGTTTGGACCAACCTTGCTCCCGCCGGACTT
>JAOZRQ010000776.1 GCA_029940115.1 Desulfobacterales bacterium | reverse complement strand
ACTGAATAATGTCACCAACTCTTGCGGAATCGTATGAACCCAGTCTTTTTCCAAAGTTGAAGGGCCTTTTCCAAGTGGCATGATGATGATCAAGCGCGGCCTGAGCCAGATCCCAGCATTCGCCCCTTCCGACTCTCTGACCCAGTTTGCTCTTTGCGTAGCCAAGAATCTGCTTGTTCAACGCATGGCATTCCGCCTCGGCTTCCGTGCTTGCAACCGAAAGCAAAAGACCAAGGATGGTTAATGATGCAATGCCTTTCATTATTGTGTTCCGTTCCATGACCCAGCCTCCTTGAAAAGTTTCGAACTGCCGATAAGTGCTTGTCTTGTGCGATGCCATTCTCCCGAATTGGTGCGGCACACCATCCCCCACTCTTTCTTGCAGGTTGACACAGCTGGCTCCTCTCATCCCCGCCCAAGCGCCCCAGCCTGTCATTCCTGCGAAAGCAGGAATCCACAGTTGAACTTTCTGAGACAGTGGATTCCCGCTTGCGCGGGAATGACAAAATGGGGTTGCCGACAATGAATTCCCACCTGCGAGGGAATGACCCCCCTTCTTATAAACCATCCTTGTAGTTGACACCCAATTCCCGCCTGCCCGGGAATGCCCCCCTTCTTATAAACCATCCTTGTAGTTGACAGTGGATTCCCCTGCGCTGGAATACCTGGCCTCTGTTCATATTAAGACAGGAGAAAAACCGGTTTCAGGGAATTTTTTTTCACAAACACGAATGGATGCCCGAATGAAACGAATGCAATTGCCCTTGAAGTCAGCTTTTTCATCGTTTGACAATCCTCTTTTCGGGATGCCAACATGCAGCGTTGGCGCGCCTTTCAGCACATGGCTTTCCAGATGCCAAAGTGCAACTTTGGCACTCCTTTGATGCGATTTTGGCACGCCTTCAAATATTGGTTGACACTCATCATTTTCTGGTGTAATCTTATTGCCTGATCCGCCTGATGTCGCCTTTGTGTGGGGGGTCTGGATATTCTGCCGTTGGATTCCCACTTTTTGGGGGAATGACAGTCGGCGGACCGAGTCAGGAAACCGACCATTGGGTCGGACCTGTCTGCCCATCCATGGCCTCTGATCATATTAAGACGAAGGAAAGACGAGTTCTATGGAATTTTTTTGACAAACTTAAGGATCATCATGGCCTCTGATCTAGGCCGTCTAAATCAGCCAACTTTGCCTAGCCAATTTTTGTCCCGCCCCTGTCCGCCCAAATCCTGTCAGGACAAGTGCTTGCGGCGACATGGCCGGGTCCGAAAGTCGGGCAAAAAACATGGCTGAAAACTGGCATTTTTAGATGCCCCACCTCTGATCATATTAAGACGAAGGGAAAACGAGTTTCAGGGAATTTTTTTGTATTCGTGTCCCTTGGTGTCCTTCGTGGATTGGAGTCCCATGAGCAAGGGCAAAAATCGTGAACAACTGAATTCAGGTGGAAATGAGATATGCTTAATTTCAAAAACTGCACATTGGCCCAATTGGACAAGCTGTTTGACTTGGAACAGATTGATGACACCCAGGCATTCAAGACATGGCTGGAGGGCCAAGCAGAGATTTCGGACTTGGCGCGTCAGATGCTGACGATGCTGGGAAGGACGCTCAAAGATCATGTCCACGATTGGAACGAGGCGGAACTGATTCAGCGTTTCATCGGGCCTGTGTTCACCTTGGTCAATTTCTCAAGCAAAAAATTTGGTCTCTTTGCCGAAAGGGAATTCGGCGGTGTGGTTGAAGGCACAGAGATGGCCGGAAGACCTGACGGGATGATTGCCAGCGGTTTTCGTGTGCCCGAAAGGCCGTACTTCTGTTTTCAGGAATACAAGAAGGAGACGGACCCTTCCGGAGACCCTGCCGGGCAGACCTTGGCGGCCATGCTGGTGGCTCAGGAGATCAATGGGCGGAGACATCCGATTTACGGCTGTTATGTGCGCGGCCAACTCTGGTTTTTCATGATGTTGGAGGGGAGGGAATACTGCATCAGCACCCCGCTTACGGCCACCCGTGATGACATTTTCGACATCTTCCGCGTTCTGAAGGGGCTGAAGCAGATTGTGGCGGAGTTGCTGAAGTCTTGACATTGTTGTTTCCAACGGATTTTGGACGTTGCATCAACTCAGACGGCTTTCCAGAAAATCAAGCCTTTGAAATGGGAGGTCAGACATGATTCATCTGGTCAAGGAAATAAGGGAGGCCGTCCCTTTCTGTTTGACGCTTTTTTTCAACACCGGCGAGGTTGTCAGGGTGGACATGGAAGGCAAACTCCGCGAATGGTCCGTCTCCCGGACAGCAAGTTCAGGGAACTGCTGGACCCCGATTATTTTGTCAAGGTCAGGCTGAACCGCGAGTTCGACTCGGTGGAATGGGACAACCGCATCGACTTTTGCCCCGATGTCCTATATGAAATAGGGGAATGCCTGCTGCAAATGGCGGCTTGAATGATCTGCTCTGTGTACAGGACAAAAAAATGATTGAGGGAAAGAAACCCGGCTTTTTCTGGCG
>JAOZRQ010000775.1 GCA_029940115.1 Desulfobacterales bacterium | reverse complement strand
GACGACAGCAAAAAATGCACACTTCAGACTTGTTTGAATAACGACCATGATTGACCATTTGACCATTCTTTTAATTTCCTATATAAATTTGTTTTTTGAAAACAAAACTCAAAGGATATGCTGGAAAAAGCAATGCTGATGTTGTTGTCCCATGCCTTGCTGAAGGCTTCAGTGTGCTTTGTGTATCCATCTTTGTCAGCTGACCAGCGGAAGCGCGCCGAACCTCCCCGCAAGATACCATTTGTCAAACATAAGGTCCTCCCTCACCTCCTTCTCGTCAAATTCGACAAGGGAATACAGTTCTGTCGCGCCGTAACCGTCCTTCTCCACAAACCATATCTGATCTCTTCGCAGCAGGTCGGGATTCAGCAGCGTCGTGTCATGGGTCGCGGCCACAAACTGGGCGTTCCGGGGGAACAGATTGTCGGGGTGTCTTTTCAGATTTGTCGCAACCATGCTCAGTGTCTGCTCATTTTTTACTGATCTGAAATTTTCGACTGTAAAATCTATTAACATAAATTATCTCCGGTTTCATCGGCATTTTTCTCAATTTCCTCAAACATCCGGTCAATGCTGTCCGCTGACTTTATCTTTCCCGTCCTGTAATCTTCCGAAGCCTCTTTTTCCGCCAACTGCCAGTCCTGTCTGTGATAACGTGATTCGTCATCATGTCTGCCTGTGAAAACAATGATGGCATCCATATCTTTTTGATGCGGCACATGTTCAAGGGGTATGATTTTCCATCTCGGTAAATCCCCTGATGGCTACCTGTGTCATGTTTTTTCCTCCTTTTTATAAAAACTGAGGTGATATCTGTCCCGGGAACCATTCCTCTCATATCTTCTGTTTCCCTTCAGCTTCAGGTTTGGGATGCTTCAACGCTTTGACCAGCTCGTTGGTGAACTTCTCAGCATCGGCGAACTTGCCTTTCCCTGGATGTATAATAGCTTATTTCTCTGTCAGTGACACGGATAACTTTGCCCATTCGTTTCGCCTTTGTGCTGAATTCCGGATGACGAAACAGTTCTCTCAGAGCTTCGGAAATTTCATCGGCCCGTGAATCAGGGAAAGTGAAACATACCAGACAGTATTTGTCATCAATAGGCACCTTGCGCCAGAAGTCTTTTTCATTTATCGTCACAAAGGTCGGCTGATTCTGCTTGTGGAGCAGTTTTGGAATAGCATCATCCTTGATGACGGTACCGGGTCGCAATTCAATGACAAACCGGACAACCCCTTTGTACCATTTCTCTATCTCTGTTTCGATATTTCGTCCCAACAGTTGCTCATCCAGAACGATCATCAGGCAGCCTCCAACCGGGGGACGGTTTCCATGAAATGAGATGTGACCAGCATGATGGCTTCCACAACGGCCTCATGCGGAACACGGTTCCGGTATCCTCTGACAATGTTATCAATATTCTCACCCGCGGCCAGACGCTCAAGAGTTCCTGTTATCTCAATCCGGGTATATTTGAAAGTCGGGCATCCCCCGCAGACACCGACAGCCTGCACAATGTGGTTGCCCAGAGGGTAATACTGGTAAGATTCTCCCCCAATGGTTTCTGTTATCAGTCCCTTCATTCAGATACCTCCTCTGTAAATCCAATTATATGTAATGATTTCGTCTGTGTATTTTTTTATGAATTTTTTTGTATGCCGACTTTCCTTTTTATAAACCTTTTCCAGTTAAACTTCCATTTCCGCAATCCCGGCAGAAGCAGCCATACCAGAGTGACAGGCAGCGCGAAGGCAAACATCAGGGCCAGTCTGATGTCGTCCTCTGTTGACGGCATGTTGGTTGTTGCGCCTCCGACGGCCAGAAAAACACCGATAAAGGTCAGGAAGCATTCAATCCGCCGCTGACCTTTCTCCCGCTGCTGTTCGGTTTTTAGACGTTTTTGGCTGATTTGCAGGTCCAGCAGCTGTATCTGACTTTCTGTTTCCTCCAGGTCAAGCCGGGCGTATTTCAGATCATATCCGATCTGACGGTACATGGTGTCGAACCGTTTTGTCATCGGCTTGAAAAGCGAGTCATTCTGAGAGGAGAGATATTTTTTCCCGATATCTCTCAGATTGCCGATGTTGATGCGAAGGGTCTGGCGCAATCCGGTCTGGCGGATGATGATTTTCCGGAGATCGGTCTGGTATTGTCTGATGTCATTAAAATACGCCTCAAATTCATCCGATCCTCTGGCGAGCAGTTTTTGAACCCGGGTTTTGGCATACTGACTCTGCTTCTCAAGTTTCCTGAGTTGCCCTTCCTCAAACTCGAGCTTGTGAAAGGCCGCTTCCATGAGGGGAAAATCCCTGGCAAGGGGAATCGCTCTCTCCTTTGGTCTCAGCAATTATCTTCTCACCGCCTACTCCATCATCTTCCCCCTCGCCTCTTGCCCCTTGCCCCTCGCCCCCCACCGGCATCAGATGCAACGGGAGCAGATGCAGGCCGCTGTGGGGAAGGAAGAGGATGCGCTCGGCTCCGGTCTTTTCCACGAGAGAGGACAGGGATTTGC
>JAOZRQ010000774.1 GCA_029940115.1 Desulfobacterales bacterium | reverse complement strand
CGAGCTCAGTCGAGCCGTCGAACGATTGACAAATCCGAACCGTCATCACCGCCGGTTCCGGAACCCAGCAGCTAACAAATCAGCACCGGACAGGGCGCGTGTCTCAGAAGCGCCTCGGTGGTTGATCCGCCCAGCAGTTTTTCGAGAATGCCCCGGGGCCGAACCCCCACGATGATCAGGTCTGCATCATTCATGGCCGCATATGAGGAGATTTCCTCATTCGGAGGACCCGGGATCAGCACAGCCCTGAGATCGCACTCTCCGGGAGCGTTCTGAGAGACAAACGCGATGAGGCGCTGACGCAATCGCTCTTGAAGGAGTTGCTCGACTTCTCTGTAATGGGCTTGGGTGGAATCCATCAATTCCTCATCCATCGGCATCTCCATCATATGCAGCAGATGGAGTTCCCCTTGAAATTCCCTGGCAAGATTCACGCCATATCGGACACCCGGGGCCGAATCAGGTGACAGATCGCAACCCACCACGATCTTCCTGAATGTCAAGGGCATTGTCTCTCCTCTGAAGGGACTCTCCGCTGTCTCCCCTCTGAGCAAAGTTCCCGATACCGAGTGCTTGGGGGAATGTGTCACCAAAAAGGGACAGGCAAGTGTCCGGGCCAGCCGTTCCACCACCGTTCCGAGGAGGATTCGCTTCAAACCGGAGATCCCGTGACTCGCAGAGATCACCAGATCAACCTTCTGTTCCCCTGCCATCCGGGCCACTTCATCAACCGGGTCCCCGAATGTGATCAGGGGGTTCCATCTGACCGGCGCGGTTTCCATAAGTTTCCCGATTTTCTGACATGCCTGCCGGGCCAGCTTTTCATGCTCCTGGGTTCGTCTGCTTTCCACGGTTCCATAGAGTTGGTCCCGTGGGAAGCAGATCGCGTGGGAAATCAGAAGGTCCGCGTCAAACCGCCGCGCGAACCCGACTCCATAGGATAACACCTGTTTGGAAAATTCTGAAAAATCAATGGCGCAAAGTATTGAATTTAGCATGGCATCTGACTTGGTTCTGGGTTCTGTTTCAAAGAAAATAAAACAAGTTCTTTGAAAAAACTTGGTTTCCATAGCCTTCAACAAAAAGATTGTCCGGAGTGCCAAACTTGCAGTTTGGCGGAGGCCCCGGTTTCCGGGCATGCCAAACTGCAAGTTTGGCACTCCGGAGCGACAAACATTTTGTTGAAAGCTCTATCTTATGTTCCACAAACTCGCGCAGGATCAGTTCTAATATAATGCATCCGGATTGCGGCGG
Source organism: Desulfobacterales bacterium (assembly GCA_029940115.1). Lineage (GTDB taxonomy): Bacteria > Desulfobacterota > Desulfobacteria > Desulfobacterales > 4be13 > JAOZRQ01. The sequence goes on along the minus strand of JAOZRQ010000774.1, from coordinate 1,261 downwards.
AGGAGTTTCTCAGCTTTGAGGCTCGCCACCTGATGACGCCTATGAAACTTGACAAGCCTCAAATCCGGCAGATAATAATAATACAACATCTTATTTTCCGCTGTATTGACCTCTATATCTTTTAGAGTCGGCACGTCCAGCACCCCCTTGCCGAAATGGACCATTGAAATCATGGCGTCGTTGTTCAGAAACCGGGTCTCCATGTCTGAAAAATCTTCTGCCAATATCCGCTCTTTCAGCCATATGCTCGTGAGCTGATCCTCCGCTGCCGGCAGGTCCTGCTCCCTGATCCCCATGAGCCACCCCCATTCGCCAAATGTCGGGACATGGTTGTGGTAGGGGAGGACCGAGAACCCGGCATGTCGTATGGTTTTGAGAAGGCAGAGAAACGGCGTGGTCGCGTAGTATGGGCTTGAGGCCTGAGTGACCAGAATCCCCCCCGGGGCAAGACGCGAATGGAACAACCGGTAAAAGTCTTCCGAGTAGAGATGCGAGAGTTCAACAGAATCGGGGTCGGGCAGATCAATGAGGATCACCCCGTATCTCTCAGAATCCTCTTCCACAAATTTTCTGGCATCGTCATTGACAATGGTCACTTTGGGATCTGTCATGGAACCTTTGTTCATGGAGACAAGTACAGGTTGCTCCTTTGCCAGATCCGTTATCCCCGGATCCAGATCCACGATGGTGATGGATGTCACTTCAGGATATTTTAAAACCTCCCGCGCGGCAAGCCCGTCTCCGCCCCCGAGGATCAGCACCCGGGTCCTGTCCCGGGAGAGTTTCATGGCAGGATGCACCAGTGGCTCATGGTACTTTTCCTCATCCGCGTCGCAAAACTGGACTTCGCCGTCCATGTAAAGCCAATGAGCTTCCCTGAAGGGACTTTTCCACTGTTTCATCACAATCTGCTGATACGCTGTCTGTTGGGAAAAAATTTCTTTGAGCGTGGGCAAAAGGTTCTCGTCGAGCATCTGATCTATATCCCCTTTCATATCTCCTCCGTTCAGTTCTGGATTCTGGGTACTAGTACACGAACCTATCCGAAAAATCGGCATCTTTCATTTTGGCTGAAAGGTGGTTCACACTTTTCAGTTTGTAGTTCCGCCTTCAGGCGGTCTCGCACAGCCTAAAGGCGGAACTACAAACTGAAATGTGTAAACCCATGAATGAAGGATGCCGAAAAATCATTGACATATTGAAATAATGGCATATTCAAAAACAGCGCATTTTTCCTGGAACACATTGGCACCATTGGTCA
>JAOZRQ010000253.1:1510-9521 GCA_029940115.1 Desulfobacterales bacterium | reverse complement strand
GAAACTCGAAACTCGAAACTCGAAACTCGAAACTCGAAACTCGAAACTCGAAACTCGAAACTCGAAACTCGAAACTCGAAACTCGAAACCCGAAACTCGAAACTCGAAACCCGAAACCCGAAACTTGAAACTCGAAACCCGAAACTCGAAACTCGAAACTCGAAACTCGAAACTGGAAACTCGAAACTCGAAACTCGAAACTGGAAACTCGAAACTGGAAACTGGAAACTCGAAACTCGAAACTCGAAACTCGAAACCCAGAGCCCAGAGCCCAGACCTCAGAGCCCAGAGCCCAGAGCCCAGACCCCAGACCCCAGACCCCAGAATCCAGCACTCATCCACCGGGCGATTCTGAGCGGCTTCCTGTCAAACATCGCCGTGAAGAAGGAGAAGAACATCTTCAAGGCGGCAAAGGATAAGGAGGTGATGATCTTCCCGGGGTCCGGGCTGTTCAACAAGCCCGGTCAGTGGATCGTGGCGGCGGAGATGGTGGAGACGTCGCGGCTTTTTGCCAGAACCGTCGCGACCATTGATGTGGGCTGGCTGGAGGAAATCGGGGGAGAGCAATGCCGGCGATCCCATTCCCACCCGCATTGGGAGCGGAGTCGGGGGGGAGTGGTCGCGTCTGAGCAGGTCAGCCTTTATGGGCTGATCATTCTCTCCAATCGTCCGGTCTCTTACGGCAGGATCAACCCGGACGAGGCATCTGAGATATTCATCCGCAACGCGCTGGTGGAGGGAGATGTGAGAAGGCCGTTTCCCTTCATGGAACACAACAGAAATCTGATCGAGGCGGTCCGGAACATGGAGAACAAGCTCAGAAGAAGGGATATCCTGATCAGTGACGAAGACATGTACCAATTCTACAGGGAGCGGCTCGACACGCAGGTTTACGACATCAGGACATTGCAACACCGCATCCGAAAGGGAGGGGATGCCTTTTTGAAGATGAAAAAAGCGGACATCTTCCGCTATTCGCCGGACGAGGACGCCTTGGCCCTCTATCCCGACCGGATTGACATCGGGGAGCAGGCATTCAACTGCGCGTATCATTTTGAGCCGGGAAAACCGGATGACGGGGTCACGGTTCATATCCCCTCGGCCCTTGTGCCATCGGTTCCTTCGGATCCCCTCGACTGGGTGGTCCCTGGCCTTCTCGCTGAAAAGATCACCACGCTCATCAAGGGGCTTCCCAAAACGTACAGAAAAAAGCTGGTGCCTGTTGCGGACACAGTTAACCTTATTATAAAGGATATGCCTGACATCCACAATCCAAAATTCCCGTTGATCACCTCGCTGAGTCATTTCATCCATGACCGGTTCGGCATGAACATCCCTGCCACGGCTTGGTCATCGGATGCGTTGCCGGATCATCTGAAAATGCGTGTCTCAATCACAGATTCCCGGGGAAGGGAGATCCGGTCTGGCAGGGACAAGGCCATTCTGAACGAAAGCGTCCCAGAGGCTGTTGACCCGGACGCGTTTGAATCCGCCAAAAAAGAATGGGAGAAGACCGGGCTGACCGAGTGGAATTTCGGGGATCTGCCCCCAGTGGTGACTTTGGAGGGGAAAGGAAGGCGCAAATGGACCGGCCATCCGGCGCTGGAACCGGGGGAGAAGTGCGTCCATCTGCGCCTTTTCAGCGATTTCCGGGAGGCTGAAGCGACTCATAAGAAGGGGGTCCGCACCCTCTTTGCCATCCATTTTTCAAAGGATCTGAAGTTTCTGAAGAAACGTCTGGCCCTCTCTGGGAGCACCAAGGCATATGCCAAATATTTCGGTGGGGCAGCAATCGTGGAGAATCGCCTGTATGAGCGCATTTTGGATGATCTCTTCTGCAAAGACATCAGGAAAAAGGCCGACTTCTGCTCCCATGCGGAAGCGGCCGCTCCCCTGATGCTGACAAAGGGACAGGAAAAAGCGGATCGTGTGGCCAACACCTTGAACGCGTGCCATGAATTCAGAACCACCCTTCATGAGATGGAAAAGGCAAACTTGGCCAACCCGCCTGCCAAGGCATTTCTGAATGGATTGAGGGGGGAATGTGAGCAGCTCGTCCCGGAAAACTTCATCACGTTGTATCCCACAGACCGGATTCTCCATCTGGAAAGATACATCAAGGCGATCATCATCCGGGCACAGAGGGGGCTTGTCAATCTTGAAAGGGATCGGATCCGGGCCCAGGAGATCAGACATTGCAGCGACAGCCTCAGGGAGCTGCTGAAGGGGCTCTCCCCTTCAGCATCTGAGGAGAAAAGAGCGGCCACAGAGGAATATTTCTGGCTGATCGAAGAGTACAAGGTCTCTCTATTTGCCCAAGAATTGAAAACCCCCGTTCCCGTGTCCAAGAAACGCCTTGACAAAAAGCTGGAAGAGATTGAAAGAATGGTCTGAAGGATGAAGGGAGGGCGCATTTGCAAGTTGGGGGAATTGTCCCGGAGGGACTTGTGAAAATAGCCCGGCAATTCATTGCCGGGGTCGGGCATGCATAATTTTATCCTGTCCCGTAGGGACAACTGAAATTTGGCAATCCTTCCAAACCAAATAAAACTCCAGTCATCCATTCCTTTGGCCTTTTTGTCATCGAGAAGGGTCTGAACCATGATCCGTCTGATTTGTGTGATTGGGATGATCCTGCCCGCGGCACCTTGGATTTTGCATCCTGTCGTGATTTGTCTGAACTGCAAGGATGGTTTGTGAGAGGGCATGAGGGATTTGCGTGTTGTGGGCAATGAGATTTCAAAGGATTTCTGTAAGATATTTCCTGAATCGACGAAAAAAACATGTAAAATATTTCTGAATCAATACCGGAATCCACTCTTGGAAGGATGAAATATGAGGGATTAAGGATAATTTTCTTGACAGGGTGAATAATAACGGTTATATTAATTATCTGAGTATAGGACAAACTTGGCTTTTTCTTGCTGTTGGGGAGTCAGCCCATTCGGGAAAAAGCCGGGTTTATGTCCTGTACCCAGATTAATTATACATTTTGGAGAAACCTTCCCCGCTCCTGCCGGATTGACAAATCCGGCAGAGGGTGGCGTGGAAACCGAGCGGCGTGGCAATCCGAACCGATCATAGCAGACCCAGAAGACTAGGACCCAGAAGCCATAGCCCATGATCCTGAGTTCAGAGTAGAATCTACCCCTGAATACTCCCTTTACCCCATTGACAATTCCCTTGGTTTTGGAATATTCAGTTTTTAATGTTCATATTCAGCTTTTTTGAGGCGTTCAAACGCTGGAAACGATTGCAAACCATTTGGACAAGTGAAGATTATTATGCCAGACAAGTTAAAACACCCCGAGGCCTTTGCGGAGATTCTCACCAAAAATGCGGAGATGCTTGCCATTTTCCGTTATGTTGAGTCCATCGCCAAAGCATGTCAGCCCGTGTTGGTCACCGGTGAGACCGGCGTGGGCAAAGAGATGATCGCCAAGGCCATCCACAAACTCAGCCGCGTCAGAGGAAATCTGGTCATTGTGAACGTGGCTGGACTTGATGACAACATGTTTTCAGACACCCTTTTCGGCCATGCAAGGGGCGCGTTCACCGGCGCGGAGCAGAATCGTCGCGGGTTGGTGGAGCAGGCTGCGAAAGGCACCCTCTTCTTGGATGAGATAGGGGATTTGAGCCCCGCGTCCCAAGTGAAACTGTTGCGTCTGATCCAAGAGAGCGAATATCTGCCTCTGGGCCAAGATGAGCCGAAATACACCGATGCCAACATCCTGACCGCCACCAACGAGGATCTTTGGCAACTTCAGCGGGCCGGCAAATTCCGGAAGGACCTGAACTTCAGACTGCGAACCCACCATATCCATCTTCCGCCGTTATGTGAGCGCATGGATGACATCCCCCTGCTGGTGGACCAGTTCATGGAGGAAGCTGCCAAGGCCCTGAAAAAGAGAAAGCCGACCCCGCCCAAGGAACTCTTCACGCTCCTGAGAACCTATTCGTTCCCTGGAAACATCAGAGAGTTGCGGGCCATGATCTTTGACGCGGTGAGCCGGCACAAATCGAAGATCCTTTCTCTGGATGTATTCAAAGCCCATATTGCCCGGGAACAGGAGAGCAGGGTCAGACCTTTGGAACCAGAAGTTGACGAGGCATCCCCCTTCAAGCACATGAAGGATCTGCCCATCATCAAACAGTCCACGCGGATGCTGGTGAAGGAGGCGATGAGGCGGTCAAACGGCAACCAATCCATTGCCGCGGGGATGTTGGGGATATCCCAGCCCGCGTTGAGCAAGCGTCTCAAGGTTCAGAGAGAGGAAAATCAGAGATTGAAGGCAGAGAAAAGCCAGAGACGAAAGGCAACGGAAAGCCAGAGGCGGCGAAGAAGGTAATCCATGTCAGAGGCCCGAATATTCAAATGGCATTTCAACTTGAACCTGGACCTGAACTTGAACCTGAACCTGAACTTGATGAGTTCACGGTCATGTTCATGTTCACGTTCACGTTCACGGGCATAAAAAGTGTGAACTTCGGAAGTCAGGGTGATACTTTCCGGATGGTGAATGTAAAAGAACCTTATGATTCAAGCCTTCAGCCTTTCCCCTCCCTCCATCCTCCATAGATTCAATAATAATTACAATTTAAGTGATAACCACGCCTAATCCCCCGTCATTCAAGGGTTTCATCTGAAAAAAACCTGGTTTTCATTGAATTTCATTATAGGGTTTTCATGGAGGCGCTCCCTTCTCCCCTCAGAGGCATGACGAAAGGATAGTCAATCATTTCAGACAGTTGGAAAAAAAAACAAAAAAATGTTGAAAAAATCATCTTCTGGCATACACCTTGCATATATATCTAAAGAAACCCGGCTTCTGATGCCGGCACCAAATTTGTTGCAACTTTGATGGCTAAAACATTTTGAAAGCAAAGCCGAGTTTCTTCAAAGCCCTTTTGATTTTTTTTTGATTTTTTTGAAAAAACCACTTGACATCCAACTTATAAGGTGTTATCTTTATAATTAAGTGGTTGAGAAAAAACTGAATTTCATAAAGATTATTAAAGAGGAGGTGATAAGAAAAAGGTGAAGTGGCAAGTTTCTTGTTGTCTTAATATTTGGTGAGTTTTTTTACAATGTCTTTTTAATTTTTGAGGAGGTAGGAAAATGAAAAAGTTTACGGAAATTATGCTGATTTCAGCGCTGGCGATGATTTTAACGGTGGGCAGTGCCTTTGCGTTTGGTACTGAGATCACCATCTATGACGAGAATGGTACCCAAGGGATAGGGGCCGCGTCTGAGGACAACGAGGCCGAACCGGGCATGGTTCAGTCACAGGCATGGGACTTGGAAGGCTTTTTTCTGGATGACAGCAACAGCATGACCATGATCGGCGGGTATGATTTCGTGAACGGGAAGAGCAACCTTTTTTCCGGCGATGTGTTCATTGATGTGGACGGGGATGCTGAATACGGAGACATTCACAACTGGAGTACGGATCGCAACGAGACACTGGTGAATACGTTTGGTTACGATTATGTTCTGGACATGGACTTTGATGAAATGACGTATGATGTGTATGAGTTGGATGCGGACTCAAGAACGATAACCAGCTTTTACGCACAGAATCAGGGGTCAAATCCGTGGCGTTATGCGGACGGCGGCAACCTGATAGAGGAAAATGTGTCGTTTGGGTATGAAGTCATGTCCGATGAGCAGACAGGTTTTTCAGGCTGGGGTACAGACTCTCATAATGTGGTCAGCGGTCTGGATCTCAGTTTTATCGCATCTGATGTGCCGGTTGACTTTATTGCCCATTTCACAATGGAATGCGGGAATGACAACCTGATGGGCGCAGGCACACTGGCAGCCAGCACCCCGGGCGGCGGTGGCGGAATGGCCGAGGGCGAGGCACCTGAGCCTGCAACCATGTTGCTTCTCGGTTTCGGCTTGGCTGGCCTTGCATGCCTCCGGAGGAAATACGGCAAAAAGTAGCACGATTTTTCAAATCGTGTCCGAGAGAAACTAAGTTTTTTGAAAAAACTTGGTTTCTTTCGCCTCTCAGCAACTGTTGATTCAATGACAAAAAGCAGGGTCTCTTAGAGACCCTGCTTTTTTTATCGGAAATTTTCCCCACAAAGTAGCACGATTTTTCAAATTGTGCCCCCCAAAGTAGCACGATTTTTCAAATCGTGTCCCACAAAGCAACACGATTTTTCAAATCGTGCCCACAAAGCAACACGATTTTTCAAATCATGCCCCACAAAGCAACACGATTTTTCAAATCATGCCCACAAAGTAGCACGATCTTTCAAATCGTGCCCACAAAGTACAAATTTCATCCTTAATCATTGGAGATCCCACTGATGGATAAACATCCGCTGGTCAGCGTCATCATCCCGAGTCACAACCGGGGCTGGATATTGAAAGAGGCGGTTGACTCTGTGCTGTCTCAGGATTTCAGGGACTTTGAACTGATCGTGGTGGATGATGGGTCTGACGACAACACGCGGGATGTCCTCAGTCCTTACCGAAACATGGAACAGGTCACAGTCATTCACCAGAAAAACAGAGGCGTCAGCGCGGCCAGGAACCGGGGGGTGGATTCAGCTTCGGGAGAGTGGATCGCGTTTCTCGATTCGGATGACCTCTGGTTGCCGGAAAAGCTCTCGGCCCAAGTGGAATTTTTCAGATCAAATCCAGATGCCCTGATCTGCCAGACAGAGGAGACATGGATCAGAAACGGAGTGCGGGTGAATCCGAAAAAACGGCATGAAAAACCTTCGGGGATGGTTTTCAAATCCTCTCTTTCCCTCTGTCTGGTAAGCCCCTCTGCGGTGATGATGAGGCGGGAGTTGTTTGAGAGAGTGGGAGAATTTGATGAGAGTTTGCCGGCCTGTGAGGATTATGATCTGTGGCTCAGGATCAGTTGTCGGTATCCGATATTTCTTCTGGAGACGCCGCTGATCATCAAGCGGGGCGGCCATGAGGACCAGCTCTCTCGGATGCGGGGGCTGGACAAGTTTCGGATACAGTCCCTGAAGAAGATCATTGAAGGCGGAGTGCTTTCAGCGGAGCAGTCCGGCGCGGCCATGACGGTTCTGAAGGAGAAATGCCTGATCTACGCGGGGGGATGCATGAAGCGGGCGCGTCATGATGAGGCGTCGTATTACACCCAGCTTGCAAAAGAAACCAAGTTTTTTGAAAAAACTTGGTTTCTCTCGGGCACGATTTGAAAAAATCGTGCTGCTTTGTGGGGCACGATTTGAAAAATCGTGCTGCTTTGTCGATCCTCGCTCATTGCTCTTCGCCAAAAAAAAATGATCATCAAGACATATCTTTCAACTTAATCCTTGACATACAAATTTTATTCTGCTAGATCACATTTATTAAGTAAAGCATTATTATTTATTCAGTTTGTAGTTCCGCCTTTCGGCGGTGTGACACCGCCTGAAGGCGGAACTACAAACTGATTTCATCCTTAAATAAAAAGGAAACCAGAGATGAGAACCATATTATTCGGAGGCATCATTGCCTTCTGCATCTTTGTTGTCAATTGTGCGACGGCCCTGTCTGGTGAGCGTTTCACCGACAACGGGGATGGCACGGTCACAGACCACCAGTCAGGCCTGATGTGGTCCCAGACAGACAACCAGGGCGACATCAACTGGAAACAGGCGGGAAAATGGGTAGCATACACCTTCCCTTACACCCTCGAGACCCAGTATGATGACTGGCGCCTTCCGACGCTTGGAGAGTTGAAAAGTCTGTATGTGAAAGATGAAACATACCTAGGGGTTGACACAGACTGCGGACAGCGGGTCAAAATCGTGCCCCAGATAGAATTGAGTTGCGGATGGGTCTGGACATCCGAAAAAATGACGGTTTCGGCGAAAGTCTTCAACTTCCACCGCGGATACCACTATACCGACCGGATGGTACACAAAAGGGCCTACCGGGCATTGCCGGTGCGCTCTTTGAAATGAGGAGTGAGGAGTGAGAAATGAGGAGTGAGAAATGAGGAGTGAGAAATGAGGAGTGAGAAATGAGGAGTGAGAA
>JAOZRQ010000253.1:0-1410 GCA_029940115.1 Desulfobacterales bacterium | reverse complement strand
ATGAGGAATGAGAAATGAGGAATGAGGAGTGAGAAATAAAAGGTGTATCACGTCTCACGTCTCACGCATCACGTCTCACGCATCACGTCACGCACCACGTCTCACGTATCACGTTTCACGCATCACGTCTCACGCATCACGTATCACGCACCACGTCTCACGCACCACGTCTCACGCATCACGCATCACGCATCACGTTTCACGCATCACGTTCCATAACAACAATTTTTTAAACAAGGAGGTTTTACATGAGAAAGGCTTTGTTTTTTGGTTTGGCTGCGTTGTTCGCGGCCGTGCTTTGCATCGCTTCGGCTCCGGTCATCGAGGCAAAGACCACGTTTGTCACCATCGGCACCGGCGGGATCACAGGCGTTTATTATCCCACGGGCGGGGCAATCGCCAAGATTGTCAACAAAAAGAAAAAGGAATATGGGATCCGATGCACGGTGGAATCGACAGCTGGATCGGTCTTTAATGTCAACGCGGTGATGAGTGGTGACCTAGAGTTCGGTGTGGTTCAATCGGACAGACAGTATCAGGCCATCAACGGCAGCAAAGGTGCCGAGTGGGCCGGCAAGCCCCAGAAGGATCTTCGGGCGGTCTTCAGCATTCATCCCGAATCTGTGACCTTGGTGGCCTCGGTGGACTCAGGTGTGAAGACCATCAATGACCTGAAGGGCAAACGGGTGAACATCGGGAATCCCGGGTCCGGCCAGCGTCAGAATTCCATTGACGCGCTGGAGGCTGCGGGAATCAATTATGAGAAAGACCTGACCGCAGAGGGAATAAAGGCTTCCGAGGCCCCCGGGCTTCTTCAAGACGGTCGGATTGACGCGTTTTTTTACACGGTGGGGCACCCGAGCGGGGCGTTCAAAGAGGCGACCGCAGGCAAGACAAAAGTCTGCTTTGTCCTTGTCGTCGGCAAGGGCATTGACCAGCTCATTGAGAAAAAGCCCTACTATGCAAAGTCCTTTATCCCGGTCAAAGCGAATTACCCGGGCGCGGTGAACGACGAGGAGACCGTTGACACTTTCGGTGTCAAGGCGACATTTGTCACCTCTGCAAAGGTTCCGGAGAAAGTGGCTTACGCGATTACCAAAGAAGTCTTTGACAACTTTGACGCGTTCAAAAAGCTTCACCCTGCCTATGCGGTTCTGACCAAAGAGAACATGCTGGAAGGTCTGTCCGCGCCTTTCCATCCCGGAGCGGTGAAATACTATAAGGAAGCCGGGCTGGTGGATGTGGACAAGGATGGAAACGTCATCAGAAAGTCGGATGCCAAGAAAATGGGAACTGTGGGCAAATAAGGAACCGTGGCTAAGGATCGTGATTTTTTTTAACCTTTGGCCTCCAGATGACAAAAGGAGTGCCAAAGTTGCACTTTGGCTGAGACGCTCACAGTGGCCTGAA
>JAOZRQ010000252.1 GCA_029940115.1 Desulfobacterales bacterium | reverse complement strand
TTTTGGCCTGCTGAAACCCGGAGTGCCAAAATGAAATTTTGGCCTGCTGAAACCCCGGAGTGCCAAAATGAAATTTTGGCCTGCTGAAATCCGGTGGACAGCCACCCTGTTGTCTGATTGCCATAAATGCTATTTGAAATACCATACCTGATTTTTTGAAGTCAACATATATTTTCCATGAAGTCTCAAAAAAAAACGATTTGTGCCAAAATTGCATCTCAACACTCCTCCCTGAGTTGACATTTCAGGCCATGATCCTCATCTGGTCCACTTGGATTGGCAAATCCAAGCCATCCCACCTCCTCCGGATTTGTCAATCCGGCGGGAGCAGAGGGATGGATTTCACTCCCCTAAATCTGTTATAATCAGCATCTTTTTGAAACTCACAGACAGGGCATAATCCTTCCCAACATTGATGAAATGGAACGTGTTCTCAGGGGTGAGCCTCATCCGCCTTCCGTCAACCCGCACCTGATCCACCTCATGTCTCGGGTCCGGACTCACGGTGAACGACTTGTCATCTCCCTCATTCACGGATATCTCGCCGGACGGTGTGATCCGGCCGCATTGACGGCCACGACATAATCGGTTACCGCCTAAAGGCGGAACTACAAACTGAAATTCTGGGTTGCATGGGACAGACAATTATGGTACTTTAATCAAAAACATGCTGATTATAACGGATTTAGGGAGCCTTAAACTTGAACGTGCACGTGAACGAATGTTCACGTCAGGATTCAAGTTCAAGCTCAAGTTTACGGGCACGTTCACAGGGCTCCCTAAATCCGTTATAATCAGAAAATATGCCCTATAAAGAAGTGTATGCAGCGGACCACTGGCAATTGACACCTCATGAGGAGCGCGGGCATGGTCGGCTCGCCGACCGTCTAGGGGAAATGGTATTAGGGAAAAACCCGGCTTCTTTACCCTTGAACTTCCCTCCCTTTAACTGAAGCCGGGTTTTTTTCATTCACAATTATACCATAACAGGAACCAAGACAAAATGACGCTTATGAAACACCTTTTTTCCCCGATTCAGATCGGAACCATGACCGCCAAAAACCGGTTGCTCATGTCAGCCATGAGCATCAACTTCGGTGTGGATGACGCGGGGAACGTAACCGAACAACTGACCGAATATTTTGTGGCCAGAGCCAAGGGCGGGACCGGCATGATGCTGGTGGGGGGCGGCGCGGTGCATCCCACCGGCCTGGAGCTTCCCCATCTGCCGACCCTCTGGGATGATGCCTGCATCCCTGCCTTGGAGAAGATGACAGACGCGGTCCGGCCATTTGGCTCAAAATTTGGTGTGCAACTGATGCATGGCGGCAGACAGTCGTATCACGACAAGAAAGTCGCGCCCTCTCCCCTGCCGGCCCCCGCGGTGGTCAAGGGGATTCCCCGGGAGTTGACCATCCCTGAAATCCATGAGCTGGCCCAGTCCTTTGGGGATGCCGCGAGGCGATGCAGGGATGCCGGGTTCGACTTCGTAGAGATTCACGGCGCGCACGGATACCTCATCAATCAGTTTCTCGCGAACAACTCCAACAAACGGGCGGATGAGTATGGCGGGTCTTATGAAAACCGGATCCGCTTCCTTCTCGAACTGTACAGGGACATCAAGGATAAGACCGGCTCGGATTTTCCGGTGGGCATCCGAATCAATGGGGAGGATTACATCGAAGACGGCTGGACCCTTGAGGACGCGCTGAAACTTGCCGTGATCTTGGAAAACGCGGGCGCGGACTATCTGCACGTCTCCGCGGGGGTTTACGGATCTTCGGAACTGACCATCCCCTCCATGTATGTGGCGCACGGATGTTTTGTCCATCTGGCCGAGGCGGTTAAGGAGGTGGTCTCCATCCCGGTGATCGCGGTGGGACGGATCAAAAGCCCGGAGATGGCGGACCGGATCATCAAGGAGGGGAAGGCGGACGCGATTGCCTTGGGGAGATCGCTCCTCGCGGATCCGGAGTTTGCAAACAAGGCCGCGTCAGGCAATCCTCACCGAATCAGACCTTGTATCGGCTGTTGTCTTGGATGCATTCACAATGTGCTGCAACTCGAGCCGGGATCCTGTGTGGTCAACCCGGATGTGGGCAGGGAATACCAGTTGAAGGGGGAGGACAAGGCCGAACGGCCCAAGAGGATGCTGGTCATCGGCGCGGGGCCGGCAGGACTGGCCGCGGCGCGGATGGCGGCAGTCCGGGGCCATCAGGTCATCCTCTGCGATGAGCGAGGACACATCGGAGGACTCGCGAGGCTGGCGGCCATCCCTCCGGGGCGTTCCGAGATCATGGACATCGTGAACTTTCTGAAAAACGAGCTGGATCATCTCAATGTGGAGATCCGTCTGAACGTGGAGATGACAAGGGCATTCATCGCCTCCATCGCTCCGGAGGAGATCATCCTCGCGACCGGCAGCCTTCCTGAGATGCCGATCATCAAAGGACTTTTCCAGACCGAGATGGAGTTGTGCATGGTCACGGATGTGCTGGAAGGGAACACCCTCACCGGAGACAAGGTCATCGTCCTCGGCGGAAACCAGGCCGGACTGGTGCTGGCCGACTTTCTGGCCCAAAAGGGGAAAGAGGTGGTTGTCCTGAATCGCAAGAGACACTTTGCAGAGGAGATGTCGAGCAATGACCGGTTTTATCTGAGAGAACGCCTGAAGCGGGCGTGTGTGAGACTCCATAAACAGGTGTCTGTCAAGGCGTTCCTTCCTGACGGCGCGGTCTTTCGTTCCAAAGGGGAGGAGTTCCGCATCAAAGGATTCGACACCGTCGTCATATCGGAAAAGATGACGCCGATCCGAAAGACGGCCGAGCTTTTCAAGGAGACGGACATCCCGGTTCATATCATCGGCGATGCCAAATCCCCCCGGATAATCATGCACGCGCTGATAGAGGCGGAGGAGATTGGGCGAGCGGTTTGACAAGTTGCAAGCTCTAAGCTGTATAGCTGTAAGCTCTAAGCTGTAAGCTCCTTATCTCCAGCGAATCAGACGATTCTCGATAAAACGGAGTCCCATGTCAATGCAGAGTCCGATCATGCCGATGACCAGCATGCCCGCGATGATTTCGTCGGGGCGCTGGATGTCCCGGGCCGTCATGATCATATAGCCGAGGCCGTAGCCCTGCTTTACGCCAGTGAACTCCGCGGCCACCAACGTCATCCATCCGATGCCGACACCGATCCGCAAGCCGGTCATGATGGCCGGCGCAGCCCCTGGAATGAGGACTTTGAAGAAGATGTCCCTCTCCTTGGCATTCAGGGTGCGGGCCGCCTCGATGAGAACCGGATCAATGCCGAGCACACCGCTGACGGTGTTCAGCAGTATCGGAAAGAACACCCCCAGAAAGATGATGAACGCCGCAGATTGGACACCAATGCCGAACCACAGGATGGACAAGGGAATCCACGCCAATGGGGGGATGGGACGGAGCATTTCGAGCAGAGGACCGATCAGATGGCGAAGTCTTTCGGACCATCCCATGGCGATCCCTAGGGGAATGGCAATCAATGCGGCAACGGCATATCCGAGGAACACACGGTACAGGCTGTACAGGATATGATAATGCAGGGGATGCCCCGGGGGCATCCCGAGTTGAATCAGATCCCGCAGTCCCCAAGCGATCTGCGCCGGCGAGGGGAGCTTAAACGCCGGAATAATGCCGAGAGATGATAGCGTCTGCCACACAGCGATCAGAATCACCGCCGGCAACATCCGCTTCCATTTCGATATCTTTCGAGTTTCAAATTTCAAGTTTCAAATCTCAACCCCGTAATCTCATCCTCACGGAAGTCAAAGAGTGTTTCCGTCTCATGCCCCTGTTTCAGGGTGACGACCGGCTCGCTTTGCACATGGCCGATCACGCTTGCCGAGACGTGCCGGTCCGAGAAGAGGGAGAGGACTTCTCCGGAGTGATTCCGCGGCACAGAGAGGATAAATCCGAAACTCTGGAAACAGAGTAGCCAATCTTTGAATGGCAATGTCTCAGGCCGAGGGATCGCGTTGAGGTGAATCATCGCGCCTTTCCCGGAGTTCTCCATCATAATGGCCGTCGTGCCGAGAATGCCCGCGTTGCTGACATCCTTTGCCGCATGGACCAGTTCGCGCTCGGCAATCAGCGGGAGCACGTCGAGGCGATGCAGGAGTTCTTCCGGACTCTTGCCGGAGTTCGCATCCCAGCTGACCACAGAACGGCATCCTGACCGGCCCTGCAAATCCACCGCGAGGATCAGGTCGTCGCCGGCCTCCGCCAGATGGCTCCGGATCACCTGTTTGGCCCATCCGAGAATCGCCACGCTTAATGAAGGGGTTTCAGGGGGCGCGTCAGGATGAAGATGGCCGCCAAGCATGGGGACCCGGAGTTTGTGGCATCCTTTTTCAATGCCTTCCACGATCTGGGCGCGTTGCTCCGCATCCCCGCTGGCCAAGACATTCACCATGCCGATGGGCCGGCCGCCCATGGCGTAAATGTCATTCACGGTGACCATGACCGCGGACTTGCCGGCTGCGTAAGGTTCATTGACAATGAGTCTGGTCATCATGCCATCCGCAGCCAAGAGCAGAAAGCCGTCATTCTGGGGGATCACCGACGCGTCATCCCCGTCATTCAGAATCTGAGGGCCGTACTGATGGGTCCGCCTCAGCTTCTCAAAAACATCCCGGATGGGCTGTTTACGCAATACCCCCGGATAGCTCCGAACATGTTCAACCATATGCTTCAGTTCCGTTTCGATCATATTTCCCCACTCCCCCTGCCTCATGCCCGAAAACCGGGCACGGGAACGGAATTTTGTAACACTCAATGGGCATCCTTCATTTATGGGCTGGAAAGTTTGTGGTTCCGCCTTTAGGCGGTGTCACACAGCCTAAAGGCGGAACCACAAACTTTTCAACTCCCCGCGTTCGCAGGAATGACAGGCCTTTTGGACGAATCAGGTCAAAAAACTTGATCATCAAGCAACAAAAAATCTCACGTCAATTTGGCTTGTAAAATATAGCGTGTGATGGCCTTGTCGTACGCTCTGTCAATAGTGTTCCGGGAATCCTTGGAACAAAACTCGGCCCCGATATCAAGTTCTAAGATGGTTCTTATGAAAACATCCTTCTTGATCCATGTATTATTCTCATCACCCAACTGAAACTTCACGAATACCTTATCGCCGACTTTCAGTTCTCTTTCCGCATCCAGCCCAAATTTCAGCCCGCCTCGGGACAGATTTTTCACTCTCATGGTCCCTTTGATGTCACTTTCTCGGCGCAGAACATATGTTCCGGAAATGTTGACTTCTCTTCTGTAGAATTTTCTTCTTTCCAAGAGAACCGTGCTGGTATGGCCGCATTTGCAGCGATGTTCCAGCATGACGATTTCACTGAATTCCCTATATCTGGAGAAGTCCATAGTGACTTGGTTCTCACATTCCGGACATTGAAACGTGGCCACATCATCATTGTTTATGAAAATCTTTTTTTCCAGCATGTTGATAAACCATTGCTTTTGAATATTAGGACTGTGTACAGGACAAAAAAATGATTTGAGGAAGGAAACCCGGCTTTTTCTTGCAGTTGGGAGTCGGCCCGTTTGGGAAAAAGCCGGGTTTCCCGCCCATTCCCGAATTTTTGTCCTGTACACAGATATTAGGGATAAAACATTCCTAGCCCATAAATGATACCCGATCCAGATCCGCTTGCATCAGTTGATGGGGCCGTCCCAGATAATCTGTGGCAGGCCCGATGGGACGCCATCCAATCTTTGAGAAGAAGGGGACATTTCTCTCCTGTACATGGGCGGTGAACACCGTGGCATATCTTCTTTTCACCTGCCGCATCGCCTCTTTGACCAGACGCGCACCTGCCCGGAAGTTTCTGTTCCCCTTTTGGACGGCGAGTCGGCTACCGATCCAGTGGCCGTCCCGGGTTTTATCCGGAAAAATCCGAACCGTTCCCACGATTTCGTCATCTGCTTTCAAAATTAGATGGATCGCGTCTTCATCATGCTCATCCGCGTCCGAATCTTTGAAAAGCCCTTGTTCTTTGACAAAAACCTCGTTGCGAATCGCGTATGCCCGGGCCGTTTCATGCTCGGTCCGGGCCGCATGGCAGATGAGCCTGTCTCTTTTCCCCTCATATATGCCAAGTGCGGAGCACGCGCCGCATCGGACACACCCGGCCAGACTGTTTCGGGCAGAGAGCCCTTTTCGTTGCAAAACGCCGGCCACCGCCGTATAAATCCGCTTCATCAGGTCAGGGGCCGGGGGCAAGGCATTCGCCATTTGGGAGCCAGGAATGGGGCGAAGCGGAACCACAAACGGATACACGCCGAGATCCGCAAGGGTTTCACTTCCCCGGACAACTGAGATCGGGGGTTCTCCCAATCCGACGATCAGAAAGCTGCTCACCTGACCCGGGCCGAACAGGTTCACCGCTTTTTTCCATGCCTGCTCATAGCGTTTCATGCCTATGGCGGCCTTGGCCGGGGCGGTCCGCTCCAAGGTGTCTGGATCAAAGCTTTCGATGTGAATCCCCACCGTGTCCACGCCGGCATTCTTCAGCTCATCCAGCAACGCGAGATCATTCGGAGGGGCGAACTGGACATGAACCGGCAAACCTGACGCCTCTTTGACTGCCTGAGTGCATTGAGCCAAGTAAAGGACTTCGCTTCCGGCGGGGTCCCCAGTTCCGGATGTCAGCACCAGATGAGACACCCCATCATTGTCCCGGGCGATCCGTGCCACTTCCGCCAGCTGCTCAGGGGACTTTTCTGCCAAGGTCTGCCCGTTCTTCAGTGAGATTTCGGTCCCGCAGAACGTGCATCTCTCAGATGCCCGCCAATGAGCGCATCGCTGGATGACCGTTGAGGCGAGACAGTCTTTTCCATGCAGAAGGGCGATTTGCTTGAACGGGATCCCCTGTTCTGTGCGGAGTTGGTAGAAACGGGGTTCTGGAACCACTTCAACAGGAAAAGTCTCTTTTCCCTCTTTCATCAGCAAAAAACGATCCGCAAGGGGTTGTAACACATAGGGCGAGCTTTTCACATAAGCGGCGGATATCGGTGCGTTCACAGGGATTCCGTCAATCAGAAAGGCTCTCCCTTCCGCGGGACCGGCCCCCCCTTTTCTGCCGTCAATTACCGGCGGGACACGGATCCCCATGCTCTGGATGTCGGTTATGATCTCTTGCATAACAGGGTTTTGGTTCTGGTCACATTTTCAGGCATGATGGCCACAGTTGATGCAGAGTTCCTCAGCCGCTTCGATGGGAGCAGGCAACGACGCCTTATCCTTGAGTTCGATGAGTCTCATGGGACACTCGGCCGCACATATTCCGTCATGTTTACATTTTTCCTGATCTATGGTGAACAGGCTCATATCATTCCTCCATTGGCACCGTGAAGGTGCGATTAGTTTGGGCGAGCGGCTCACCCCTCGCCGCTCGCCTCTTGCCTCTCGCCGCTCGCCCCACTGATTGCATCTTTGCCTTTTTTCTTTACGCTGAACATGGCATTGTCGGCCCGGTTGAGCATATTGTTCATGTCAAGCGCGTCGTCTGGATAGGTGGAGACGCCGAAGCTTGCCCGGAGACCCACATGATGCCCCCGGTCTTCCAGATAGACGGTCTCGCTCATCCGCAGACGAATCTCCTCGGCCTTTTCGATGGCCTCGGGCTTGCCGAACTCCGGCAGAATCACAACGAATTCATCCCCGCCATAGGCCACCCCGTAAGCCGGTTCTGTGAGCGTCCCCCGGATGGTCGTGGCGACCTCCTGAATCGCCCGGCTGCCGTTCAGGTGACCATATGTGTCAACGACCTGCTTGAAATCGTCAATATCCATGAAAATCAGAGAGAACTGGGTATTGCTCGCCTTGCTGGTCCCAATCAGTTCAGCCAGAGATTGGTAGAGATAGCGGGTATTATAAAGACTCGTCAGATTATCGTGAACAGCGAGATAGCGGAATTCCAGTTCGCTCCGCCTCAGTTCCTCCTCGGCAAGCTTTCTCGCGGTGTTGTCTGTCACGATGCCTTCGATGATCAGGTCTCCCCTGGCATTCTGGGTCAGCCTCGCATTGACCAGAATCCAGGCAGGCTCATCGTCGTTTTTGCGTCTGATTCGCAACTCGTAGTTGGTGATCACCCCATTTGCCTTCAAGACTCTGACCATCTCATCCCGCTCCTTGGGATGGTAACAAATCTCGCTGATGCCATCTTCAATCCGTATGATTTCCTGGGGCGAATCATAGCCGAGGATCCGGGCGTGCGAGGGATTGGCTCTGATAATCTTGCCGGAGAGGGTGGACTGAAACATTCCTTGGACTGCGTTCATGTACATGTCCCGGTAACGTCTCTCTACCTGCTTCCGTTCCGCTATTTCCCGGTGCAGTTGGTCATTCATCCGCCTCAGCTCGTCTCTTGAACGGCTCAACTCCAGATGGGTTTTCACCCTCGCGAGGAGTTCGGCCTCGTTGAACGGCTTGGTCACATAGTCCATCGCGCCGATCTGAAAGCCCTTGACAACGCTTTCAGCATCTGCCTTTGCCGTGAGAAAAAGGACAGGGATGTCCCGGGTGTCCAGATCATTCTTCAATTCTTCAGCCACCTCAAAGCCGTCCATCTCCGGCATCATCACATCGAGAAGGATCAGATCAAAATGGTCGGATTTCACCAGGTCAAGGGCCGTGGGGCCGTCTTTGGCGAAACTCAGGTCGTATCCGCCGTTCTCCAAAATATGCGAGACAATGTGGATGTTAATCGGCGCATCATCAACTATCAATATCTTGCACTGATCGTTTGGGCTCATACTTCCTCTGCAAAGGGGTTGGGGTTTATGAAATTTGAACTTGAACATTCCTGATTCTAACGGATTCTGTGGTTGCATGGGTACCAGCATCCAGCTTCACTCCTCGCCCCTCGACACAGGCCCTCTCATGCGCTTGATTCGGCTTTTGCGCCGTTTGCCATCAAGTCGGCGTTGCCGTGACGCAAGCGACGGCTTTGTCCGGCGACGGGGAACAGGCTTTTTGGATGCCTTTCGGATCAAGTCGGTCAGCCGATTCAGCGCATCCTCACGATTTCGCTCCTGAGTGCGAAACCGCCTCGCTTCGATGAGGAGCACCCCATCTTCAGTCATCCGCTTCCCCGCCAGACGGATCAGGCGTTCCCGGACATCATCCGGCAGGGAAGGGGAGTTGATCACGTCAAAGCGGAGCTGAACCGCGGTGGCGACCTTGTTCACATTCTGCCCCCCGGGACCCGACGAGCGGATGAACGTCTCCTGAAGCTCGGTTTTGTTTACAAATATGGTCTTTGTGATGTTGAGCATAGGTCAAATGCCTCGAATCAAAACGCCATTTTCAGGCTGAACACCGGCATGCGAATGGTTTCACTCGGTTGAAGTTTTTCAGCCCTTTCAATGTCCAACAGACGTTCAACATGGTCAAGAGTCTCTTCAAGATATATTCATGCTCTGTGTACAGGACAAAAATTCGGGAATGGGCGAGAAACCCGGCTTTTTCCCAAG
>JAOZRQ010000773.1 GCA_029940115.1 Desulfobacterales bacterium | reverse complement strand
AACTCACAAACTCACAAACTCACAAACTCACAAACTCACAAACTCACCAACTCACAAACTCTTTAAACTGATTTACATAGGAGAATTCAAATGAACAAACCCTTATCCATTTTCTTGACCCTTTTCTCTCTCCTTATCTTTGAGAACGATAGGATATGGGCGGAACAGCTGACTACCCTCGGCGAACAGATGCTTGAGGAGGGAAAGGCGTTTTACAACAAGGGCGATTTTGAACATGCGGCAATGGCTTGGAAACACGCCGTGGATCGTTTGGATCCGGAAAAAGAGACAGGCATGTATCTCGACACGATCACCCATCTCTCCAACGCGTACCAGTCTCTCGGATATCATCAGGACGCGATCTCACTCCTTCACGGGGCCTTGCCTGTTGTGGAAAGGAGTGAGGAGAAGGCGGCCAAGACCCAGCTTCTCAGTGCGCTGGGCGATCTTCATCTTTCTTACGGAAACACCGGGGAGGCGGTCACCTATCTGCTCAAGAGCGTTGACGAGGCGGCTCAGACGGAGAACCCTCGGATTCTCGCGACCATGCTGAACAACGTCGGAAACGGCGTTGCCGCGGATCATGATTATGCCACCGCAGGGGTCCTTTATGAACAGGCCCTTGAACTGTTGAAAGATCCAGAGGCGGATGCCGATTTGAGGGCAAAGGTGTTGTTGAATATGATCCGCCTTGAATATGAGAAGGAGAATTATAAGGAACTTGCCGAACTGCTGGACGTGGTGCTTCTCCAAATCGGAAGCGCGCCGGATTCCCACGACAAGGCATCGAACCTGATCGCCTTGAGTCTGCTGACCCGAAAGGTCCAGAAAAAACTTCCCCAGCCGGATGAGGACTTGACATACATCGCGTACTTGGCGTTGGATGACGCGAGACGAATCGCCGAAGCACTCCCGGATCCCCGCATCGCGTCTTATGCTTACGGATATATGGGGCAATTGTATGAAGAGGGGAACCGCCTGCCCGAGGCCATGAGACTGACCCGCCAAGCGGTCTTCTCTGCTCAGCAGGTTGGAAATTCTCCGGGAATCCTGTATCTCTGGCAGTGGCAGATGGGAAGGCTGTTCAAGACGCAGGGGGACATGAAGGCGGCCATAAACGCATATGAATCAGCCATCGCCACACTCAACCCGATCCGCCAGGAGCTGTTTCTTGGGTACCGTTCCCGGGGGGACACCTTCAACGAGTCGGTCAAGCCGGTCTATCTGGGGCTGACGGATCTGCTGTTGAAACAGGCTCAGTCCATGGAGGATGAGACGGCCCGACAGAGAAAGCTGATAGAGGCCCGGGATACCATGGAGATGCTGAAGACCGCGGAACTGGAGGACTTTTTTGCGGATGAATGTGTGACCGCCATAAAAACCACACTGGAGCGCACTCCTCCGCAGACTGCGGTCCTGTATCCGATATCCCTGCCGGATCATCTGGCCTTGTTGGTCACCCTGCCGGACGGCATCCGATACGTCCGCGTGCCAGACGCGGGATCCGAGAAGATCAAAGAAACCGTCACCGATTATCGGAAACGGTTGCAAACCCGGCCCAACAACCGTTTCCTTTACGGTTCCCAGCAGATATATGACTGGGTCATCCGTCCGGTGGAATCTGATCTGACGGCCCAAAAGGTGCATACCCTGCTGGTTGCCCCGGATGGTGCGCTTCGTATGATCCCCTTTTCCACCCTGCATGATGGCGAGCGTTTCCTGATCGAAAAATATGCCATTGGAACCATCCCGGCCATCAGCCTCACCAATCTTGAGCCTTTCGACAAGGAGGATATGAATATTCTTGTGGGAGGACTTTCCGAGGGCCGGCAGGGCTTCTCGCCGTTGCCGAGCGTGACCGCGGAACTGCGGGACATCAAGGAGATCATGAACGCGAAGGTGCTGATCCAGAACAAGGACTATACCATTGACAATCTGACCAACGAGTTTAAGAAGGAGGCCTACTCGGTCCTGCATGTCGCCACCCATGGCGTATTCGGCGGCACACCGGATCAGAGTTTCATCTTGGCTTATGAGAAGAAGCTGACCATGGATCGTCTTGAGGAACTGATCGGCCTGAGCCGATTCCGCGAGAAAAAGGTCGAGCTGCTGACCCTGAGCGCATGCCAGACCGCATTGGGAGATGAACGGGCGGCCATGGGCCTTGCCGGCGTCGCTGTCAAGGCTGGCGTAAAGAGTGTCATCGCCACCCTATGGTTTGTGGATGACGAGGCCACATCGGTGGCGATCCGGGAGTTCTACCGGCAACTGAAGAAGCCCGGTCTTTCCAAGGCCCAAGCCATGCAGAATGTCCAGAAACAACTGATCGCCCAGAGACGCTACTGGCATCCGCTATATTGGGCGCCCTTTTTGGTGATTGGGAATTGGCTCTAACGGAAGAATGATTAAGGTTTAAAGGGTTAAGGATTTAAGGGTTAAGGGTTAAGGATTTAAGGGTTAAGAAGGTGTTTGAAAACACCTGTTGCCCCTCTGCCCATGCCCCAGTTTCGGGCAGGGA
>JAOZRQ010000772.1 GCA_029940115.1 Desulfobacterales bacterium | reverse complement strand
TTTAGCAGGGGAGTGCTGAAATGAGCCCCTAGGCGACATTTTAGCAGGGGAGTGCTGAAATGAGCCCCTAGGCGATATTTTAGCGTTTCAGCGGGCTAAAATATCGCCTAGGGCTCATTTCAGCACTCCTTTCCGGGACAATGCGTTTTTTCTGAATTCCTAGCAATAATCTGTGTATGGAAAGAAACCCGGCTTTTTCTGGCGGTTTGGGATTCTGCCTGTTTGGAAAAAGACGGGATCACAATCGGCAACCCTTTTTGTGACATTTTCATCAGCCCAGGTCAGTACAGCAGGACAATGGGCAACAAACAACGGACAATAGACGGACTTATGAGAAAACGAATACTTGAAGAGGGAAAGTCGTACACGTTTTCTGATTACTTTGAGTTGAACCATCCGACCAAGGAGATTGTTGCAGAATTCGGTTATCAGTTCCAATTGGGAAGGATGGATCTTCCGAGATATCCGTTTGAAGGATCGCTGGAAAGATTGAGGCAGACCTTCTACAAAAAACTGCCGCACATCTCGCTCAACTCGGAAACAGCAAAACGGGAAGTCCTGATTGCGCCGGTTCTTCTTGAATTGTTGGATTATGTCGAGATGGAGATCGACATCGAATATCCGCTCAATTTCAGCCATCAGCTCAAAGGAAACATTGACTATTTCATCAGGTCAGAGATCAGCCTGATCGTTGTCGAGGCCAAGAAGGCTGATTTGGAGAGAGGGTTCAGCCAGCTCGCTGTGGAGCTGATCGCGGTTGACCAGCATATGGAGGAGGGGGACGATCCCCTATACGGAGCCGTCACCGTGGGAGACCTATGGAGATTCGGCCTGCTTGACAGAAAGGCGAAACGGGTGTCAAAAGACATCGATTCTTTCCGAGTGCCTTCAGACCTTGAGGAACTCTTTTCTGTTTTTATGGGGATACTCAAGCCGTAGGGCAGTGGCGTGTGGTCATCCGCCATTCCCCAAACAATCGGCGGCGGGCCGAACTTCAATTCAATCAAAGTGAAAATCAGAAATTGTCAGTTGTCAGTTGAGGATTGCCAGTTGTCAGTGGAGGTTGTCAGTGGCTTGTGGTCAGTAACAACAAACAACGGACAACAACAAACGAACGGACGATTCAAAAGGGAGCGAAGATGAGGATGTTCCGCCCAATATGCATCGATCAAAACCCGACGGTTCATCCTTCATAATTTATCCTTCATAATTTGCAGAGGAGGTGTATGATGAAAAAAGTTGCGGGAGTCGTGATGCTCCTCGGTTTTCTGATCTGTTCCTGGGGATCTCCCCCGGACGCATCCGCAAAACGCTATGTCTTTTTCGGAGGCCCGGATGGGGGGACCTATCAGTATTACGCGAAGGCCATTTCCGAGCTGGCCACGGAAGCCGGCATGACGGTCAGGACAAAGTCATCAGCCGGTTCCGTCGTGAACGTCAGGCTGGTCCACTCCGGAAAGGCCGATTTCGGGGTGGCCTATTCAGGAGACCTATTCAAGGCACGACAGGGGATGCTCACTAGGGACTCCAGAAAATACACCGATGTCTTGGCGCTGGGATACTTTTACAGTGCCGCGGCACAATTGGTGGTCCGGGCGGATTCCGGCATCACATCCGCTAAACAACTGGCTGGCAGACACGCAGGGGTCGGAAACTTCGGTTCCGGCGCGGCAGCCACCTGTGAACTCTTCCTCACCGAGATTGGGACATGGCACAAGGTCCAGAAGGAGTTCCTCGGTTACACGGACGCGGCCGTTGCCTTCAAAAAACGTCAGTTGGACGCGTTCTGGGTGTTCACCGGCTTTCCGAATGGTTCCGTGAAACAGGCGGCCGGCGAAAACCGCATCGCACTGGCAAACACCTACAAAGATGCCGAGGAATGCGGGATGCTTCAAAAATATCCCTATTTTTCGAAAATAACGGTTCCGGCAAACACCTACAAGGGGGTTTCCACAAAGACGGCCACCTTTCAGGATTCCAGCCTCTGGATCGCCGGCCCAAGTGTTCCCACGGAAGATGTTTACCAACTTCTCCGCTTGGTTTACAGCGCCAAAGGGCTGGCGCACATGCGTAACACCCACAAATCCGCGAAGAACATGACCCTGAAAAACGGGGTCAACGGGATTGTGACCCCACTTCATCCGGGTGCGGAAAAATTCTGGAAAGAAAAGAGGATTCTGAAGTAGAAGCGTGAGGCGTGACCCGTGAGGCGTGACTCGTGAGGCGTGAGGCGTGAGGCGTGACCCGTGAGGCGTGACCCGTGAGGCGTGAGGCGTGAGGCGTGAGGCGTGACCCGTGAGGCGTGACCCGTGAGGCGTGAGGCCGTGACCCGTGAAGGGGCGTATTTATAAGTTGGGGGAGTCCCCAAACAGTCTGGAAACCCATTTTGGGATGGATCCCCAGTCGTCCCTGCGGGACTGGACAGATTGTGCATGCCCGACCCGGCAATGCTTCGGCGTGAGACTTCGGCGTGAGACTTCGGCGTGAGCTCAGTCGAACGCTCAGACTTCGGCGAGACT
>JAOZRQ010000771.1 GCA_029940115.1 Desulfobacterales bacterium | reverse complement strand
TGATCACCGGCGGCCTCGGGGGAATGGGACTTGTGCTGGCAAAGCATCTGGCGAAAACTGTGAACGCGAAGCTGATTCTGACAGGGCGTTCCGAGTTCCCGGACCGTGACGAGTGGGAACAATGGCTGGACATCCATGACGATCAGGATGATATCACCCGTAAAATCAGAAAACTGAAGGATATTGAGGCGTCAGGGGGCGAGGTTCTGGTGTTCGGCGCGGATGTCGCGAATCATGAACAGATGCGGGAGGTTGTTTCTCAGGCACAGAAAAAGTTTGGAGATATCAACGGCGTGATTCACACCGCCGGCATTGCAGATTACGCGGGGGTGATTCAGAGAAGAAGCAGGGAGATGACAGAGCAGATTATGGCCCCCAAAGTAAGAGGCCCCCTCGTGCTTGAGAGTATTCTGAAGGATACGGAGCCTGATTTCTTTATGCTCTTCTCCTCTGTCGGCAATATTCTCTACAAGGTGAAATTTGGCCAAGTGGCCTATAACGCGGGGAACGAGTTTCTTGATGCGTTTGCATGCCATAAAAGTATGAGTGACGGCCCGTTCACAATCTCTGTGAACTGGGAAGATTGGAAGGAAGTCGGCATGTCCCTGAAGGCCTCGGAGCGTCAGACCCGGGGGACGATGATATCCCGGCCGGCAGATCCGCTCAAAGGCGCGCTTTTATCCGCAGAAGGCGTGGAAGTGTTTGACCGCGTTTTGGAGAATGACAAGCCGCGTATCGCAGTTTCCACCCAATATCTGGATACCCTGATCAAAGAAGAGGATAGGCTTGTAGCAGAGCTGATGAGGACTCCGCGGACAGCAAAATCTCTTTTGAAACAGCCAGAAATCAGAAAGAATGCGGATATCGCGGACTGGTTCTACCTTCCTTTCTGGAAGCAGTCGGCGTTCCCCGGTCTGCCCGCACAGGAAAGACCGGAATCCCGGAAATCATCCTGGCTGATATTTGTTGATCAATGCGGTTTCGGTTCTCAGATAGCGAAACAGTTGGAACAGGAAGGAGAAGATGTGATTATGGTGGAGGCGAGATCAGCCTTTGCCAGAGTGGACGAGCGCGCTTATACACTTAATCCGGAACAACCTGACGACTATGAAGCATTACTCAGCAAACTCCTCGCCTCGGGCAACATTCCGGAGAATATCATCCATTTATGGAACATCACCTCTCACTTTTCACTTCCCACTTCCCACTTGACAACCGGATTTTACAGTCTCTTTTTTCTCGCTAGGGCCATCGGAAAACAGAACCTTACGAACACTTTTCAGATCACGGCCGTGTCAGACAACATGCAGGCGGTGACCGGGGAGGAGACGATATGTCCCGAAAAGGTGGCCGCACTCGGTCCCGTGAAAGTCATTCCCCAGGAATATCCGAACATCCGTTGCCGGAGCATTGATGTTGTTATTCCAGATCCGGAAACAGAGGGCCATCGTAAACTCGCAGAACGATTGCTGGCCGAGTTCAGGACGAACTCCCGCGATCCGGTTACCGCGATTCGGGGAAACTGCCGCTGGGTCCAGTTCTTTGAGCCGATCTGGCTGGAAAGCGAAACACGGAAACCCGAAAACCAGCTAAGAGAGAGGGGGGTTTATCTGATCACCGGCGGTCTCGGCGGCATCGGACTTGTACTCGCGGAACATCTGGCCAGTACCGTCAGAGCCAGACTGATTCTTACAGGACGTTCGACGCTTCCTCCCAGAGATGAATGGGACAAATGCTTGACCGGCCCCGGATCTCAGGAGCGTGTCGGTTATAAACTCCGAAGAATCAGAGAAATCGAGGAGATGGGATCCGAAGTTCTGGCAGTCAGCGCGGATGAGGCCGATGAGGAACATATGCGGAAAGTGTTCGACCAGGCCGAAGATCGGTTCGGTCCGATCAACGGCGTCATACACGGGGCGGGAATCACCGACGACAAGGAATTTCAGGCGATCAGACAGGCGGACAGGGCGAACTGCGAGCGGCATTTTCGCCCAAAAATTCACGGACTCCTAGTGTTGGAAAAAATTTTGCAGGAAAGAAAGCCCGACTTCTGCCTCCTGCTCTCCTCGGCCGCGTCTGTTCTGGGCGGATTCGGATCGGCCGCCTATTCTGCGGCGAATCTGTTCATGGACGCCTTGGCATGCCGGCATCATCAAACGGACAATACCTGCCGGTGGATAACCGTGAACTGGGAACGATGGGGCATGGGAGATGACACGCTGATCTCACAGACAGCGCTGGCTGAATTGGCTATCACCCCGCAGGAAGGAACAGACGCGTTCCAACGAATTTTGTCCGCGTGGCCGGCTCCCCAAGTGATCGTGTCGAGCGGCGATCTGCAAGCCAGATTTGATCAGTGGGTCAAGCTCGAAGATTCACGCGACAAAGGTCTCCCGAAGACCGAAATCTCATCTGAACGTCACGCCAGACCGGATCTGCAGACCCCTTATGCGGCCCCGAGAAACGAGACGGAACAGACCATCACCGAGCAGTGGCAGACGCTTCTCGGCATTGATAAGATAGGCA
>JAOZRQ010000251.1 GCA_029940115.1 Desulfobacterales bacterium | reverse complement strand
GTTCCGCCTTTAGGCGGTGCCACACCGCCTAAAGGCGGAACTACAAACTTTTCGCTCATTTGGGAAGTGCAAACCACTTTTCAGGCAAAATGAAGGATGCCGAGATTTCGATATCTTCCGGCGGTGTCAGATTTGAAAGTGTTCTTGAAAACGACAATGAGCCGTATTCCAAGTGGAGAAATCTCATGAAACTCGGCAAAGTCTCGGATGTTCTGAGATATCTTGAGGAATCGAAAATTCAGGCTGATGACGAAGTGACTCCGGAAATGTTCAGGGACTTCATTGACAAAAGAACAGAACGTCTTGATCTCAAATCTTATATGATCTATTCGCCCAGGACCGACGCACTGAGGCGTTCTGACAGAGAATTGCCTGTCGAGCCTTTGGGAACAAACGGCGAGGGACTCCTGAAGCTGCTGAAGGTTTGCAAAGCAAAAAACCATGAAAAGATGGCTCAGATAAAGAAGGAACTCGGAGTGATCGACTGGTTTGAGGATATGGACATTCGAAAAGGCGGGTCAGAAGACGAAAATCTGAGGATGAGAGACAGATACATGGATGAAAGCCTGCCGTTTCTAAGTCACAGGGATATCAATGAAGGTTTTCTCTTCCTGCTGTTTTACATCACGCTGTTTGTCACCCGGGAAACCCCGTCCTTCTTTGCCGCCCAGGTACGCAAAAAAATATCCCCCGAAAGTTCCGGCCGCAAAACTTGTCCGACTTGCAGTGACCTTGGCCAGAGGCAGGGATCATTTGGGCATCCATAATCCATGGCCGATAGCCCATAACCCATAGCCCCATCATCAAGAAAGGAACGACACAAATGGCAGAAGATATCGTCAAACCCGAGCGTCCGGGCGGATTCTCAGATTTTCTTCCCCCGGACTATCTGGCAAGAGAGCGGATGATCCGGCGAATCGAAAAGGTGTTTCGCTCTTTCGGCTTTGATCCCGTTGAGACCCCGAGAATCGAATTTCTGAAAACCCTTGCCGGCGAGACCAGCGACACCGGCAAAAACATCTTTCACATAAAGACGACCCCGGATGATGAGCCGCTGGCCATGCCCTTTGATCACACGGTGCCCCTTGCCCGGATCCTCGCGGCGAACCCGTATGATTCGAGAAGAAAGACAGGCATCCGTCTGCCGTGGCGGCGGATGGCGGTGGGACCCGTATTCCGCTCGGATACGCCCCAGAGTGGCCGGTACCGCCAGTTCTGCCAGTTCGACGCGGACATCGCGGGAACCGCGTCCATGCTCGCGGATGCCGAGATCGTGGCCGTGACATTCCACGCGATGAAGGCCCTCGGGGTTGAGCGATTCAAAATCCGCTTAAACAACAGAAAAATTCTCAACGGCCTTGCCGAACTGGCCCATGTCAGAGACCGGGGAGAGGTCCGGGCGGACGACATCACCAAAGAAATGATGCGTATTCTCGACAAACTCGATAAAATCGGTTTGGAAAAAGTGATGGCGGAGCTCCAGATCGAACCGGCAGATCCGCTTGACACCGCGCCCCAACTCTCTGACGACGCGGTTCGGAGCATCCGGGCCTTTCTTGATCTGAAGGGAGAGAATGAGGAGAAACTGAGGCGTTGCCGGAAAGTCTTTGAAGGAGTGGCGGTGGCCCAGGAGGGGATTCAGGAACTTGAGGAGATTCTGGCTTATTCGCAAGCCATGGGCGTTCCGACCAAGTTTGCCGAGATTGACTTCTCCATTGCCCGGGGCCTCGACTATTACACCGGCCCCGTGATGGAGACGATACTCTTAGACGCGCCCGAGTTCGGGAGCATCTTCGGCGGGGGCCGCTACAACAATCTGGTGGCCCGGTTCACCGGAAAGGAACTGCCGGCAACCGGCGCGTCCATGGGCGTTGACCGGCTGTTCGCGGCCCTGACCCATCTGGGCCTCATGGACCGCTCCGAGCAGACTGTGAGCCAGGTGATGATCCTCAGAATCGCAAAGGACCGGGACTCGGATTATCTTCAGATGGCCTCTGATCTTCGCAGGGCCGGCATCAACGCCGAGGTCTGCCTGATTGAGGACACCACATTCAAAAGACAGTTCAACTTCGCCATCAGCAGAGGGGTGAAGTATCTCCTCATCCGGGGCGAAGATGAGTTTGAGAAGGGAACCGTCCAAGTGAAAAATTTGGAGACCCGCGAACAGGTGGAGATGCCGGGGAGCGAGCTGGCGAATTATTTTATGTGAAACTCAATTTTTTTATGTCATTCCTGCGAAAGCAGGAATCCATTGCTCCGTCATCTTCAAGAGTGGATTCCTGCTTTCGCAGGAATGACAGGCTTCTTGGCCAAATCGAGTCGGAGGATATCATGTCAGACACAAGAATGCCTTATGGCAACCATGTCTTGTCAGATTTACAGCTGTTCCCAGCTACATATCCGAGGTTCCAAGGATCGGCAGGATGAAAAACCCCCACGACAGATTTTTCAAGGAGACACTGACACGGAGGGAGAACGTGATCTCGTTTTTCAGGGAATACCTGCCCGGCGACATCGTCTCACAACTCGACTGGCGGACGCTGAAGATCACGAAGGAGACATTTGTGGATCCGGAACTCCGGGAGCGGTTCTCCGACATTGTCTACGAAATCCGGGCGAGGGGAAGGCTGGTCTTCATATATCTGCTGATGGAGCATCAGTCCACCGTGGACCGGTGGATGCCGCTGCGCCTCCTGGGCTACATGCTGAGGCTGTGGGAACTGTGGCGAAAGCAGAATCCCAAGGAGAGGAAGCTTCCGGGCATCATTCCCGTGCTGTTCTATCATGGGGAGGATGAGTGGGACGTGAGCGTGCATTTTCGGGACATGATCGACTCGCCCGAGCTGACGGACGAGTTTGTCCCCACGTTCAGATATCTGCTCAGGGACTTCTCCCCGTCGGGCGACGAGGCGATCAGGGGGACCGTCCTGCTCAGGCTGTTTCTCGGCGTGATGGGCCACATATTCTCCCCCCGCTTCGGGGAGGCGTTCGACAGGATGGTCCCCCTTCTTGTCGAACTCTCGGAGAGGGAGACCGGGATGGAGTACATCGAGACCGTCCTCAGATACATCTGCAACACGTCGGATGCCCTGAGTTGGAGGGAAATGGAGACAATGCTCTCTCAGGCGTTTGACGAGGAGAGGAAGGGAGACATCATGACAATTGCTGACGAATTGCGGGCAGAAGGAAGAGTGGAAGGTGAGATCAGAGGTGAGATCAAAGGTGAGATCAGAGGTGAGATCAAAGGTGAGATCAGAGGTGAGATCAAAGGTGAGATCAAAGGTGAGATCAAAACATATCTGGAACTCATGGATAAAGGATTTATACCCAAGGAACTGGCTGAACAGAGAATTGCCCAACTCTCTGAGAGGCTTGAGGAGATCACCGCCCAGGTTCAGATGGTGCCTGCCGGCGGGCCCGATGTCTCTGATCAGGTTTCGGCATGAATGTCACCGAGTCCCGGGCGACGAGGCGATCAGGGGACCGTCCTGCTCAGGCTGTTTCTCGGCGTGATGGGCCACATATCCTCCCCCCGCTTCGGGGAGGCGTTCGACAGGATGGTCCCCCTTCTTGTCGAACTCTCGGAGAGGGAGACCGGGATGGAGCACATCGAGACCGTCCTCAGATACATCTGCAACACGTCGGACGCGTCGTCTGGCAGGCATCCCGCGCCATCACTTGGAAACTGTTCCAAAGTCAGTTTTTCAAAAAACTCAGTTTCTATAAGGACCTAAAAATTATATGGCCAAGTACTTACTTACAAGGTTTTCAGACAGGGGCAAAAACTTATGAACATCAAATTGCAGACACAGGTATTGATCATCGGCGGCGGCGCAACCGGCACAGGCCTTGCGCGGGACTTCGCCCTGCGCGGGATTCCGTCCGTTCTGGTGGAAAAACGGGACATCAACGCTGGCGCATCCGGCGCGAATCACGGCTTGCTACACAGCGGCGCGCGCTATGTGTTCACCGATCCCGCGAGTGCGAAGGAATGCCAGGAAGAAGGCCAAATCCTCAAGAAGATGGCTCCCCACTGCATTGAAGATACCGGCGGACTCTTCATCGCGGTGGAAGGGGACGACGAGAAATATATCGCTGACTTCCCGGATATGTGTGCCCAATGCGGGATCCCGGTCCAAAATGTGGATCCCAAGACGTGCCTTGACATGGAGCCAGCCCTGACCCAAAAACTGATCGCCGCATATGCGGTGGAAGATGCGTCGGTTGATCCCTTCATGCTCTCCTTGGAAAACATCTCCCAAGCCCAGCGCCTCGGTTCCACCTTGTTGCGGCATCATCAGGTCACTGGCTTTGAAAAGCGGAACAATCGGATTCACGCAGTCAATCTGATGAACAACCGGACCGGTGAGTCGGTCACCGTGGAGGTGGATCAGGTGGTCAATGCGGCGGGCGCGTGGGCTGGCGAAGTGGCTCTCTTGGCAGACGTATCCATTGACATGCTCTATTCCAAAGGGAGCCTTTTGATCACCCACACCCGAATCACCAACCGGGTGATCAACCGTCTGCGCCCTCCGTCGGACGGGGATATCCTCGTTCCGGGGGGGACGGTCTCGCTCTTGGGGACCACGTCCATCCGGGTGAACAGACTCGACGACATCCGCCCCACCATTGAGGAGACCGACCGGATTGTGGAGGGGGAGGCGGTGATGGTGCCTGCGCTGGAGAAGACTCGCTACATCCGGTCGTATGCCGGGGTCCGGCCGCTGGTGCAGACAGGAACCAATGGGGATGACCGCGCGGTCAGCCGGGGATTTGTGCTTCTGGATCATGCCAAAGACGGAGTGGAGAACCTCACCACCATCACTGGCGGCAAGCTCACCACCTACCGACTCATGGCGGAAAAGACCGGGGATAGGGTCTGCCGGAAGATGGGAGTCTCATCACCTTGCCTGACCCGCACCGACCCCCTCCTCTCCACCCACGCCGGAAAATGGACAGAGCCGGGCCGATCTCCGAAAATGTGGGTGAAGGCCCATGACCCGGAAGACATGGTGCTTTGTGAATGTGAGATGGTTCCGAAAAGCACAGTGGACCGGGTCATCGAGGCGATCCGCGCACAGGGGGACCACCCGGATCTCAAGGCCATCGGACTGCGGAGCCGGGTGGGGAAAGGATCCTGTCAGGGCGCGTTCTGTGCGGTCCGGGTCGCGGCGTATATGTATGACCAGGGGAGCTTGGATTCGGATCAGGGACTGGTGGATATCAGACAATTCCTCAACGGACGATGGAAGGGGATCCGGCCCGTCCTCTGGGAGATGTCCCTCATTCAGGAAGAATTGCAGGAGGCGTTGCATTGTGGGCTTTTCAGTTTGGAATTGTAGAAGGGCACAGGAATGACAGGAATGACAGGCGGGGTTGTTTCTGTTTGGGAGTGTAGATTTGGAGAGATGGGGCTATGGATTCCTGCTTTCGCAGGAATGACAGAGCGCAGGGAGGTGACTATGAGGATCGGGTCAGGCTATGATGTGCATCGCCTAATTCCGGGGCGGAAGCTCGTCCTCGGCGGGGTGACGATTCCTTTTGAGAAAGGGCTTCTCGGACATTCGGACGCGGACGTTTTGGTCCATGCGCTTTGTGACGCGCTTTTGGGAGCCGCAGGGCTGGGGGATATCGGGTTGCATTTCCCGGACACCTCCCCGGAATTCAAGGATATTTACAGCATCAGACTCCTTGAGATGACGTATCATCAGCTCCGTGACAAGGGGTTTTCAATTGTGAATGCTGACGCCACCATCTTCGCGGAATCGCCGAAGCTCTCTCCGTACCGGGAAAAAATGAGGGAGACCCTTGCCCGGGCAATCGAAACGGACCCGGACCGCATCAACATCAAAGCCACCACCACCGAAGGGCTGGGGATGATCGGAAAAGGGGAGGGGATAGGGGCCATGGCGGTGGTTCTCATTTTCTGACCTGTCCCCTCATCGTTCATCCCCTTCCTTATTCTCCAGCAAAGCGGCGTATTTTCCCCGGGCAAAGATCACTGCAAAGGGGTGGAATCCCGAAATTTTCCGGCTCAAGGGGAGTGCGGCATTGAAACGATTGCGGAGGCTCCTTGGTGAGGAGCCTCTCGTTGGGCCCATGATTTGAACTGACGCGAAAGAGAAAATTCCTGACTGGGATTTTCTCTTTTCATTTTCGCACGCCTTCTGAGGCCCTCAACGGGACAAAGCCGTCCTCTCCGTTCGGGTCGGCTTGATATGCGGAAGAGTTGTATAGCTGGATCAGCCGCAGAAACTCGCTCAGGCCGATCCGCCAATTCTGGGGATGGTAGTCCGAGGCGTGTGGCTCACAGGTCCGCTCGCTCCCACCGACTGCGTATCCGTCCTCCCCGTCCGGATCGCAACCGTAGCTTCCATAGGTGTAGAACTGCTGGACGCGTAGCATCTCCGAAAGGCTGATGACATGATCCTCGGGGTTGTAATCCGCGCTGTGAGAGGGGGCAGAGATGTTGTCACACGCGTCTCCCGCACCATCTCCGTCAGTGTCGGCCTGATCCGGGTTGCTGGTGCCCGGGCAATTGTCACACGCGGATCCGACTCCATCGCCGTCGCCATCGGCCTGATCCGAGTTTTCGGTCTCAGGGCAGTTGTCAACGCAGTCCGGCGTTCCGTCCTGATCGCCGTCCGTATCCGGATGGCCGCAGCCGCATGTCCCAGGATCAGTCTTGTTCGGATCATCGGGGCAGTTGTCCGGAGGCATCACCGGGTAAACATATGGGTTGATGAGGTCCATCATCTTGGGGATACGAGTATAAACGCCATACAAGTCCTTGTCCCCACAGCGGTCGCCGCCCCAGCTCACCACCCCGGCCTGTTTCCAGACGCCTTGGTCCTGTACCAGAAATGGCCCGCCGCTGTCTCCCACGCAGGAGTCCATCCCCGCCTCGCCGGCGCATATCATGTTCTCGGTCACGGGGTTCTCGTAGTATTGCCCGGTGTCAAGGTGGGCTTGATTGCATACCTCATTGGAGACGATGGGAAGCGTGACCTGTTGCAACTTTCCGGTGGGTGCCGAATAGGTGTCTCCCCATCCGATCACCACAGCCTCCTCTCCTGCGAGGTTTTTATTTTCTTTAAGCAACGGCAGTGTCTCATAGGCCGCGGCCTCCCTGTCGAGTTCCAGAAGCGCGATGTCGAAGTTGTATTCCGTGTAAGTGTCATAGGAGGGGTGCAGAATGATTCTTTTCACGCCGAACCGATCCCCACTGTCGTTTTCCAAATCATATGCCCCCATCACCACCTCGATTTCGTCGGGTTTCAGATTTCTGATCTCCCGGGAGTCCTTCGTGCAGTGGCCCGCAGTGATGATCCATCTGGGATGAATGAGGGATCCCCCGCAGTAATGTGCTTCATAAAGGTCGCGTACCGCCGGATCAACAAGAGCAGCCATCCAAGGCCACGCGCCCCTTTCCGCATCATCGCCCCCAACGATCCTCGGAATTTTCCGGATCGAAGTCGAACGCATATCAGACCCGGCATGCGCGGAATCAACAGATATGAAAATTATAGAGAACAGCATAAATGCCGAGATAAGTTTTTGCATTGATTGCCTCCTTATATAAGTTGTCGCTTGTCAGTTGGGTTCTGGAAAAGAAACCCGGCTTTGCCAGAAAAAGCCGGGTTTCTTTCCTACCCTCAGATCCTCTCCCAATTCCAGTATATGGCCGGAAGTTCGCCTGTCTCATCAAATATCTTCCATTGCAGGTCTGAGATCATATCCGCCACCACCAAGCCGTCTGAGGATTTCTTATCCTTCACTTTGAGGAGAACCCCCAGATCCGCTTTCACATCCTGGGGCAGGACGACCTCCAAGTCTGTCACAAAGGATAATCTTTTCAGAGTGCTCAATACCTTTATCGTCCAGTCAGCTTTTGTTGACATGGTGCAACGTCTCCTTGACAGATTCGGAAAGAAACTTCAGTCTTTCAATCGTGTAGGATTCATAGATATTGTTTTCATAATCCGCCTGTCTTCTGAGTTCGTACAACGCGGCATACGTTTTCCCCAGATTTCTCAAACGCTTTTTTGAAAACAGGCCCCGTTCCATGCAGATTTTGGCGAATGCATTGAAAATGGTGATATGTTTCCATTTTCCCGCATGTCCTTTCCCCAAAACCGATTGCATATAGTTGAACAATGCAAAATACAAGTTTGAGGCGCATGAGTAGTAATAGTGTGCGAACTGGGCAGTTTCAAGCCGTTCTCTGGCTTTATTATATAAGATTTTATCTGATATCATATCCTGTGTTGAACCTGTTGAAGTGGTTAAAAATTGCCCCTGCCCGTGCTCCTCTGTCCGACAGCGCAAAGGACACCGTACGGGTAGAAGGTGTTTGAAAACACCTGCCACCCTTGTTTTTGCTGACATCCCGGAACGGCGGACCGTGACGCTCTGAACCGGCAAGGCCGAGCCGGAAAGGGGTTCCAGGAATCAGGCCGGCCCTTAGCTTGATGCTTATGGGGGTTATCCTGGGGTGATGAAAATCAGCTTTTTGGATCATTTCCGACCGATCCCATTCCTGTTCCGGATGAAGGCCATCCGTCCCATCCGGAGCCTCGGCATGGCGGAACTCGGATGGCGGTCGGAATACCGCCTTGAAAACGGGAATTTTCATCAGCCCAGAGTTATCCCCCCTGCCACAACGTCCCTTCATGAAAAGCGGTCGGCAGGGATATCAGGATCTGGCCCAGATAATAAAAAAATAGCCAGAGAAGCGTCATGCCAGACAGAAACTGCATGAGTCTGAGTATCCCGCCGAATCGAAACGCGGCGGTTTCGGAAGAGGCTAGTCGTTCAGCCATACAGTCCGCACATAGCACCCGGTCATCATGCTCGGTGACGCACTCTCTGCAAAAATAACGGCCGCATTCCAGACAACAGGCAACCGCCTCTCGAAATCTGTGATTGAAACAACGCTGATGTGCAATACGCTGCATAATTCCCGCCCTTGTCATAAACCGGGTTTCTTTGTCCTTAACGAATCGGCCACCAACGCCCCCTGGGCCTGTTCAATCAGTGGTTTTAAGAGCTTTGCGGCTTTCCGGGCCGTTCTGAGTCGCTTCAACGAGGGGAGTCTCTCCTCTTGAACCGCTGTCTGAACAGAGCACACACAGGTTGGACCGCGCAACAGGTTGATCAGCAGGAAAGAGAAGAATAATCCGGCATGGATCCCGTAAACCACAGACCAGGCTCCTTCAGCGAATGCGAATGCCGAGGCGAAACCTCCCCCGATCAAGGCGAAAATAATACTATATATTTTTCCACGCATGGTCTTCCGGGTGATGATGGCCTGTATGTCCGCATAATAAAACCGTTTGTAATCCTCTGAAAAACTCATGGAACAGATCGAGAGCAAATGGTCCTTGCCCGTCCAAAGGGTGTAATACCCGACAAATCCCCTCTCCCTTCCGGGCAGGCGCTTATATTTTTCCTCCGGCATCTTCCTGTTTTCGTTATCCTTAATCATTCAGTTTGCATGCACGACGGATAGGTTTCCACGTTATCCTTAATCATTCAGCTGGGAAAGAAACCCGGCTTTTTCTGACGGTTTGGGAATCTGCCCGTTCGGGAAAA
>JAOZRQ010000250.1 GCA_029940115.1 Desulfobacterales bacterium | reverse complement strand
GAAACTGACTTGACCATCTGTATTCACTCAAAAATTTGGGTGCGAAACTTGAGTATCTTAAAAGGAAGTTTTTGGCGATTATATTTTTTATCCTCATTCTTCCCATTCCTCTCTTGATTGGCATTTTTGTCAGAAAAACGGGGCAGATTAGTCTTGCGGACCGAGCATACGGAGATGTTGTTTGGTCATGATTGCCAAGTTCAAGTTCACGGCCTCCCTAAATCCGTTATAATCAGAATATATGCCCAACAGATCAAAAGGTGCGGAAAAACCCGATTTCTGACAGGAAATAGCGTCATGGGTCAGCATGGATTGACAAATCCAATCCCGGATTTGTCAATCCTGCCGATCTTTGATCTGATATGAACTGACCAAGAAATGAGAATCAGACAAGTCCCTTCTCCTCATTCCTCAAAGAAGAATCTTACTGCCTAACGACATTCTTTGCGGCAGGCCCGCGGTCTCCATCTTCCACATCAAAGCTTACTCTGTCAC
This sequence comes from Desulfobacterales bacterium, assembly GCA_029940115.1. Taxonomy (GTDB): domain Bacteria; phylum Desulfobacterota; class Desulfobacteria; order Desulfobacterales; family 4be13; genus JAOZRQ01. The sequence goes on along the minus strand of JAOZRQ010000250.1, from coordinate 9,101 downwards.
CTTGGGAGAGTGTCTTGAAGCCTTCCATCTGGATGGCAGAATGGTGGACAAAGATGTCGCCTCCCCCATCCTCCTCACTCTTTTCGATGAAACCATACCCTTTTTTGTCACTAAACCATTTGACAATCCCGTTTGCCATAACGTAACCTCCTTAAAAAAACAAAAAAAATTACCCGCTCCGGTCCCGCTTTTGGGCCACCGTCCGGCAAGACGGGCGTTCTCTCCCAGCGAAACCGAAGGCCTGCTGACACAATGTTCAACTTTCATTGACAGTTGCTTATGAATTGCGCGATCTGCAAATCGTCAGTTTGGGCTGATTTCATCTGACAGACAGCAACTGGCAACTCACATATTTCCTTCTTATTACATTCTTTCAAAAAAGAAAAGAAAAATATTCTTGGTTCTAACGGTTTTTGTGGTTTCCGGCACGGGCTGAAAATAGTGAACCGCGGGACAAGCTTCAGGGAAGTGGGCGATCAGGTTCGTGCTTGCCCCCGACATCTTCCCCGATAAAAGACGACAGTTTTGTGGTGCCGTGTCAGAAACCGGGTTTCTCTGTTCTTTCATATCTGTTGAGTTTCTCTTCCGGACGCTTTTCAATCTGGATCAGGGTCAAAAATATACCCGACTGACCGAAGGCTTTTAAAGTAAACCGGCTTTTTGGGGTCATCCTCAAAATATTTCCGAAACCGCACAATGAAATTGTCCACTGTCCGGGTGGCCAATTTGCCACTGTATCCCCATCCGATCTCGAGAAGTTTTTTCCGGGAAAGGGGGGTTCCCCGATGGGTGATGAACAGTTTCAGAAGTTTCGCCTCTTGGTCCGTCAGGTGGATATCCCCGAATTTGCCACACGCGGTCAACGTGTCAAAGTTGATCCGATTGTTTCCAAATGCATATTCACAGAGATTGATGACGCTTGGTTCCCCTTTGCTCCAAGATGTCCGAAGCAGCAGGCGATCAACCCGCAACAGAAACTCCTCAAGATTGAACGGCTTTGCAAGGTAATCATCCACCCCGTAAGAAAGCCCCTTCACCTTATCTTGGGAGTTCCCTTTGGCCGAGAGAACCAGAATCGGGATCCGCTCATCTTCAAGACGAATATTCCGAAGCACAGACAAACCGTCCATGACTGGCAACATGATATCCAGCACGATCAGATCCGGTCCCCATTCCTTCCAGAGTTCAAGCCCTGATCTGCCATCAGCGGCGATGGTCACCGCATATCCCTGAAAGGAGAGGTTCAGTTTCAGACCTTCGGCAATATGATCTTCATCCTCAATGATGAGAATGCGTTTTTTTTCTGCGTTTTTCATTCTATAAGCATCCGTGTCATAAGTAAGTTTCGGATTTGTCCATCCGAAACGAGCGGGGTTAATTTTGAAATGGCAGGGCCAGGATGAACGTGGCACCTTTTCCCAGCCCCCCACTCTCAGCATGCACTTTCCCTTTGTGAATCCGGGCAATGTTCTGGACAAGATAGAGACCGATGCCGCTCCCTTTTGCCGTCATGTCATCGGCCCGGCCCACTTGGTAAAACTTTCTGAATATCTTTTTGACCTCAGATTTTTGAAGCCCGATGCCGTTGTCCTTGAAACGGATGTGCAACCAGCGTTTTTCGGTCTCAAACGTGATGTCAACCGTGGTGGTCTCAGATCGGCTATACTTGATGGCGTTTCCCACCAAGTTGATCAGCAACATCTCAAACAGGGAGACATTGACAGGGTATGAGAACGATTGGTCTTGAGAATTATGGATGGTGATCTCACAATTCCGAAACATATGCGTGTTGTTGCGATAAAAGCACTCTGTAATCTGAACAAGATCAGACCGCACAAAATCTCCCTTATACGATTTGCTCTCAATTCTGGCAAGGTTCAGAATCTGGTTGATATTGTCCGAAAGCCGTCCCACGTCCTGGATCATATAATGGATATATTTGAGTTGGTCCTCCCGGGACAGCTCATACTTCAGAAATGTCTCCAAATACAGCTTCAAGGAGGTCACAGGCGTCTTGAGCTCATGGGTGAAATTGTTGATGAAATTGTTCTGGAGACGGTACAGTTGCAATATTTTCTGATTGAAAACAAAAATGGTGAATATCCCCACCAAAATGATGGCAACAAGGATGGAGAGGACCAGGATCACCACCCATGTCTGGGATTCCAAGGCCTGCTCAGGTTTGATGTTGAATTTCCGCACCACCGCCTCAAGTCCGGTGCTGACCTCCATATACCAGTAAATATACAGGACCAGAGAGGTGCCCAAGGCCACGATGGAAAAGATGAAGACAAAGACCGGATGAAAAAACCATTTTGAGCGATTCATCATTTTTTTCCCGTGCTGCCAAAAAATTTATGCCCAAAGCCAAGTTGCGTCTGTTTGATGACGAGTCTCAGGCATATCAGGAGCTCATCAACGGAAAAGCCCATGGTCTGGTCGGGTCGGCACCGACGCCGGGGTTTTATGCCCTGAAGCATCCGGAAAAGCTCTTCCTGCCGCTGAAGGAGACATTCGCCAAAGAACCCATCGGCTTTGCCGTGAGAAAAGGAGACTTTGACACGCTCAATCTTTTTGACAACTGGATCCGCGTGAAGGAGGCCCAAGGCTGGCTCAAGGAACGCAATCATTACGGGTTTGAGACCAAAGATTGGGAAAGTTTGATTCAGTAGAAGGTGTTTGAAAACTCCCTGTGAACCCCGCAATGGCGCGGGTTTTCGGGAGATGGCCATCTCCGGTCTGTCCAATCATCTCAGGGGATGGCCCGCTCATGAAGGTGTTTGAAAACACCTTCTATCTGAACACCTCCGAGGTTTGGAAGCCTCGTCTGGCTCAAGGAACGCAAGCATTACGGGTTTGAGACCAAAGATTGGGAAAGTCTGATTCAGTGGCTGAACACCTCCGAGGTTTGGAAGCCTCCTGTCCAAAAGCCGGGAAAGGGCGTGTGCATGGGTCATTTCAAACCAAAAAGAATGCTCTCCGCCTCCTTTTTCAAATCAGGTTCCTCGGATTCCCTGGCCCAGACCCGGAGAATATCCAAGATGATCTCCTTGGTGTTTGGCGCATGGATTTTTAGATAGGGCCGGGCAAGGGGGATGTCGCCTTTCCGATATTCCTGAATCAGCCCCTGCAAGATGTCCCAGTGGCTTCGGGGATCGGAGAGACGGGCGGGGTTCCGTTCCTCGGGTCGGGCGAGGCGCAATCTGGAGCCTTTGCGGATCAGGGGCGCGTGAAATCCTGATGTCTCCGCCTTGACACCGCCATCTCGGCCAGTGGGGGCCTGCCGATTCATGCCGATCATTCGGCCCTCGATCCGATATCCGGAATTCCTGGAGACGAGGGAGATGTTCAGAGATTTGGAGATGTTGAGGGTCTCATCAAAGGAGAATTCGCCAAGCCTCCATATTCCGAAAAGCGTCAGGGCCATCGCGGTTTCAGGATCAAGATCATCCACGGTGAGGCGATTCCCCGTGATCCGCTTGATCTGGTATGCGGAGACCACGCGGCTCGCTTCGTCCATGGCCCGGGTCGGCGTCACCGAATCATCCCCGTCCATGACCGGCCACTGTTCCGAGAGGACTCGCAAGGCCCGGCCGTAGCAGGCGACCATCTGATCCACCGGATTGAGCCGGAGATGCTCAAACTCCCTTAATCCCTCCTCCACCGCAGACTGAATCTGATGCTGGACCCCTGAACCGGCCATGCCCCGCCATACAGCGGGGAATGCCTCCCGATTCTCTCGCTTCCGACACGCGATAAAGATGGCACTCGCCGCGGCCGCCTTATGTTTCTGGTGCAAGGACGCGGCAAATTCCGACTCCACCGGAACCGTCGCGGTGATGATCCACCCGGATTCGATCAGGGAACGGGTCAGGGTCTCCCATGCATCCTGACGTTTGTGGGTGAACATCAGCGTCAAAAGCCCGTCGGGTCTGAGCACCCGGAAGCATTCCGCAAAGATATCTTGCATCATCCGCTGATAGGTCTCCTTCGCCTCCTTCGCGGAACCGTCCCTCGCCGGATTCGCGACCGCCTCTTCCTTCTTGTTGGTGAGCCGGCGGGAGAATATCTCAGGATAAATTGCCTTCAAGGTTCTTTTCTGCCAGACATAGAAATAGTCGGAAAGCTCGGCATACTGGACATTGTCGTAATACGGCGGATCCATGCAGACCCGATCAACCGATCCATCCGGCACTTGGGGGAGATGCGCGGCGGTATCGTTGTATATGCGAAGTTGCGGCGCGGTGCCTTCTCTGATCTGCATGGAGCGGGGGTGCAACAGCAAGGCGATCCCCTTGTACGCGTCGATCACTTGGGAGAGCCCCCAGGCCGCGCCGGATGACGGGCCTATGAAGATCATCTCCCCAAAGGTCCATTTCAGGGAAAAGTCATGCCGACCAAAGGTCCCGGACACCGAGGTCCGCTGGGGGATCCATCGGGTATGCCTGCTGTTGTAGTCGAGCCCCTTGTCAACGGCATATTGCAGATAGGTCACCACCGCCTTTCCCTTTTCCGGCCCGAGCGATTCCAGGATTTGGGGGATATGCCGGTTCAGTTCCTCAACAAGCGTCAGGTGGCCTAGGAGTTGGCGGGGCGTGAACATGTCAATCCATCTTGTGATGCCGTAGCGTAGCGGCTCGCTCGTCTTCTGGCCTGGCGGGATCTTCTCCGTGGGAATCAAGTCTTTGGCATCCCACGTCTCCCATCGGTCACGGAGAAATTCCTCCGCGTCCGCCAATGCCTTGAGGTCAGATTCATTCGGCGGACGAAAAAAGCGGTGTTTCTTGCCCCTGCCCTTCCCCCTGCCCTTTCCCGGTTTTCGGGTAGGGCCAGGGGAGTTATCCGGCTCATAGCGGATGGCAACCACGCAATAGAGGCGATCCGTCCATTTTCCGAGGGGAGACTCCCCCTTTGCCTGAGCCTTGATATCGTCGCCTGAAACCGCCTGCTTGCAGTGGAGGCAGAAGCCGACCCCCCGGTTCACTGTGCCAAAATTCGGATCTTCGCCATCGGGTCCCCGGCCGTTATGCACACGACAGGTTTCAAAATGGATCTGGCCACCTCGTGGTCTTCCGTCGGTGTGCATGCGTATTCCCCATGAATTACCGGGCTTTCTCGACACCGAGGAGGAATTGAGCAACGGCACCTCGCCGCCACAGTGAGGGCAGACCACTTGGCGGGCAAAGAGGTATCCGGTGACATTCTCCTCGTCAAATGGGGAGAGAATTTCGGGAGATTGACTCAGATGCTCTTCGAGATTCTTCCTCTCATCAGGCGGCAGAGGGCCAGCGTCTGGAAAGAACGCCGACAGCTTGGTGTCCAGCGTATCCAGCAATCTCTCCCCCCATGCCCGGATATCCTCAGTCAGTTCTTCCCCAAAACGGGCAGGATAATCAAGGGTCGCGTGGAGGATGCCCGCCGCGACCGGGTTCAGGTCGTTGGCGATCACATGGCACCCGAGGCGCAGGGCCTCAAAAGGAATTGAACCGCCGCCTGAGGTGGGATCCAGGAGGGTGAGGGATGAAAGGGATGAGGGATGAAGGGGTTTCTCGAAGGCTCTGTCATATCCATAGATATTCCCCGGGAAGTGGATGCCATGCTTTTTGGCAAGCGCCATCTTCTCTTTGGCTTGTGCGGGATCCCCCATAACCTTCTTCACAGGCAGGATTTGGCCGATCTCGGGCCAAGGCGGGGGCAATGGCCGGCTTTCGGCTTTCCAATGTTGAATGACGCGGTTTTCAGCCAATCCTGGTTCTTTGTTTATCAGCGATTCGATCAGCTTCCGATTCTCGGCTCTCTGCTTCTCCTCTCTCTCCAATGCCCTGAGAACAAAGCGATCCACTGTGATTCTGGGCTTTGGGCGCTGGGCTTTGGGCGCTGGGCGCTGGGCTTTGGGCTCTGGACTCTGGACTCGGGGCTCTGGACTCGGAACTCTGGGTGCTGGGCTCTGGGCTCTGGGCGCTGGGCGCTGGGCGTTGGGCGTTGGGCTCTGGGCTCTGGGCTCTGGGCTCTGGGTGCTGGGCGCTGGGCTTTGGGCTCTGGGTTTTGGGCTCTGGGCTCTGGGCGCTGGGCTCTGGGCGCTGGGATCCTGTTTCCAGTTTTGAGTTTCGACCTTTTCCAAAAGGCTGCCGGTCAGTGTCCACGGATCACCGTTGACCAATGCCTGAACTTTCTCTATTCCCAATTTGCGGAGAAAGCGTTCCGGGTCGGTATCCGAGGGCAAGAGGGACGAGAGAACGGCTGCCCGGCTGGCTGTCAGGGGCCGCCTAGCCCACCAGACATGCAGGCGGTTCACAGGGGGCGCTTTTCCGGTGTCCCGTTCTCTCTGGGTTTCGGCTCCCACCTGGTGACATGGGAAACCCTGTTCGATGAGGCGTTTCGCCTGATTTGAATTCTTCTGCGACATCAACTCACCCTTCGACAACACATTCATCTCGAACGAAGCCGGACAGGAACGAGGTCAGCCTGACACCGGATCGGACAAGCAACCGCACACGTCTGCTCCCCTTCTTCATGGGTTTCATAACGCACCTCCATAATAGTGCTTCATTGTTACCCAAATTGAGCGATTCTTGTCAGCAAAACTGGCTGATGTTCTGACATTCAAGGGTTTTCCCATTTCAGAGCTTTCACCCAATGAGTGAGAATCCGAAAATCGCCGAACCCTTGAAATTTCAGGACAGGAATCATAATCAGGCCAAAGAATCGCTCAACTTGGGTGTTAAAAATCTGCCGATCCCGCGACCAGTCGGCTCTTCCTCTTATCGCAGTTTCCGGATTCACGTCTTTTTCGGATACAGCCATATCGTATGCACATCATTCACCGTGTCCATGACCGATTGCAGTGCGGTCAGCAGCCGGGTATAGGTCATGGCCATGCCGATGTTGCCGGCAAGCACCTGCAATGCCTCAACATCCGCTTCCGAAACATCCCACGGCTCATGGTGATACAGACGCAAGGCCCCTATGGTCTTGGCATAATAACTGACGGGAAGGGAGATGATCGCCCCTATCCCTCATGCTTGGCATGCTGAGGATACTGCAACCGGTCTTCCGATGCCGAGACATCCCGGATGACCACCGGCTCCCCGCTCACTTTCGGATCAATGCTCTTTTTGAGCAGGACAGGCCCCTTGTTCACATATTTGAGACTCAGTCCGAAACTCGCCAGAATTTCAAGCTCCTCAGTCTCAGGATTCAGGGCAAATATGGTACATCCCTTGATTTCCATAGCACCGACGAGAAGCTGGCTCAACTCGCTGGTCATGGTTTCCAGATCATCCGCTTCGGAAACGACCTTGATGACCACTTGAACACATCCATGTCGATCTTGTTTTTTGTCGCCATAATGAAGTCCCCAACTGCAAGAAAAAGCCGGGTTTCTTTTGTCGAGGGAATGGGCGATAAACCCGGCTTTTTCCCAAACAGGCCGAATCCCCAACTGCAAGAAAAAGCCGGGTTTCTTTTGTCTTGGGAATGGGCGATAAACCCGGCTTTTTCCCAAACAGGCCGAATCCCCAACTGCAAGAAAAAGCCGGGTTTCTTTCCTCAATCATTTTTTTACCCTGTACTTATTCCCCAACGCGGACCCAGAAACTGAAGGAAGCCGGTTTCAACCTGGCATTCACCTCATCCTCCGAAAATTTATGGCCGACACTTAAATCCCCTCATCCCACAGTCCTTCTTTAACACAACATTGATGAGGTTGTCAAGAACAAAAAAAACGCCATCCTTCATTTGCCAGTTTACACTTTGCTGTAGTACAGCACTTCATAAATTCGTGACCCTCCTTTCAGGAGGCTGACAGCCTGACTTTGCATGGTCGGCCGAAGTCATGGGGAGGGTCACGGACTTCCAAAGTGGTGTAGTAGGACGATTTTGCAAATCGTTCCGAACGACTTGCAAAGTCGTTCCACAAGTCGGAAAAAATGTGCACCACTTTTTGGCTTCGATGAAGGATGCCTCGAAATGATATTCATTTTATGAATCATATTCTTTTTTTCGGTTTTCCAGATTGTCATTGATCACAGCGGCGATTGATGATATAAATCAATTGGTTGGTCAGGAATCGCCCATCTCGTTCCCACGCGCCCCGTCACTGCCATCAAGTTAAGACGGGGATGCTCTGACACTCCTGCGGTGACATCCGGGAAAGCCCGTCAGTCGGATGCCGGAGGTGGGAGCAGGATCAGATTTCCAACCCTGCGGATCCATCCCTTAACTTAATGGCAGTGACGCGCCCCGTGGGAACGCGGCCAAAAAGCCGGACAAAAGTTTCACCCACATTTGGCAACCAACACAAAAAAATGACAGACACCAACATGACGGCAACAAACACACCGAACCTTACAGCAACAAGCAACCCTTGACCCTTGACCCTTAAACCTGTCTTTAATTGATTTACATGGGAGCGGCCATGACGTCGCCCGGCGACGACACATGCATGGATGAGAATCCAGGCTGGGATTCCGGACGGGACAAGGGCGAAATTGTCCGATTCCGGCATGAACATGGATTGGCCTCCCATTGGGGCGGGATGTCTTTGGAGGGAGGGGGTCGTGGTGGGACCGTCGGAAACTCCGGAGGCCCACGTGCTCCCCGTCCCATGTTTGCGCTTACAGTGTATGGTCGTGGCGGGATCGTCGGAGACTCCGGAGGCCCACCCCGGGGTCACGGACATCGTGGGCCTGCCGGAATGTGCGGGGGGATCGGACATGCCGGGAGACGGACGGACACTCGGGAGGAGGATGGGAATGGGGGACAGGCTGCGGGAAATGGGGGGGATTCCGGGGAGGTGGGATTTGTCTGTCCCGAGGTGACATTCATCTGACTCATCCGAGAAGGAAGGTCGTCTCTTTCACGCCAAGCGTGACAAGATCAAGAATGGCGTGAACCTGTTGAAGCGTATGGGGAAAGCGGTGATTTGGGAGAGTCGGGGGAATGTCGGAATGCGGCTGAATGGTTGGGAAGGGAATGAGGGAGGGGTGGTCCGAACCCCCGGATGCGGGAGGTTCAGACCAGACAAAGACCGCATGGGCCTTGTGGCCCCACCAAGGGGACAGTCGTCTGGTTCGTCTCGAAGAAAGTCGACCCGCGTCGGT
>JAOZRQ010000013.1 GCA_029940115.1 Desulfobacterales bacterium | reverse complement strand
AAATTTTGGTGTTTTGACTGAGTTTATGACCGAATCCGATGTCATATTCCACACGAAGGCGACAAAAATCACTTGTCCGCAACCCAAAACGCCTGAATCAGAAACTGAGGATCAGCGTAAAAAATTTTCACCTTAAACCCCTTTTTGCCTTTCACGCCCCCAAATATATTGTTTATATTGGGTTACATCTAGGCCGTCTAAATCAGCCAACTTCACTTGGCCGCCTCTTGGCCCACCTTATTTTCCCCAAATCCTGTCGGGACAGGCGTTTGGGGCGACATTGCCGAGTCCGGAAGTCAGGCAAAAAACATGGCTGAAAACTGGCGTTTTTAGACGCCCTAGGTTACATCCATATCGTGGTTTGCAAAGGACAAAGGGAATACACTGTGAACATATTTGAATATAATCTGTTTGTTGCTTGTCTGATAACTTTGTTCTTGTATTCTTATTATATTTTAAAAGGGAAAAACTTCAAATTCAGCATATTCATCACAATAGCGTTCATTCCTGTACTATTTTTTTCAATCAGTAAGAGCTTGTCCTTTCTGAGTGTTGATGCAACCTATTATATCATTTCGGAAGCAACAGACCTCAAAAATTCATACATGGGACAATGGAATCTTGGGTGCCTTCGGACCACGGATGTGACAATCGGGACGATTTTTTCGATTTTAAATCTGTTTATCGATTTTTCAAAAAATTATAATATCCCTAAAATGATTGCCAAGGGTTTGCACTGGTACATGGGATTCATATCCATTTTGTTCATTCATTTTTTGATGGACAAATATTTTTTTGAAAATGAAAACAGGAGATTGAATTTTATTTTGTTTATGGGGTTGTTCCTTTTGTTTCCCGCAAATGGGATGGCCCTGACAATATTCAACTATGATCTGTTTTCAATGTTGTTTGGCATAATCGGAATTATCTATGTGTGTGTTTTGGTTAAAAACCATGACAAAAAAGCAGGGTTGCTTGCAATCGTCATTGCCATGTTTGCCACTCAGGAGAAACTGAGTGCGTCTCCCATTTTGTTTATATCAATGCTTATGTATGTTTACTGTTCCTATCAGGACTCAAAGATTTTTTATGACCCTGATTTTAAAAAGAGACTCGGTGTGCTCATTTTGTATGCCAGCATCGCCATGGGGGCGGCTTTGTCTGTCAGTCTGCTAAGTCATCTAATTGTGGGATTGGCTCGCGGGGGATCATTCCCTTCGTTAAAAGGATTAGCTTATCCTTTAGTCAAGGGGACATGGCCGATATTGGGCAAACTGAGCATATATCAGTCATTGGAAGCAGAACCGATATTTCATGTTTTTGTTGTTTTGGCGGAATTACTTGGATTGGTTCTGGTATCAGAATTCATGAGATTTATGACTTTCCGCCTGAAAAATAAGGAAAGCGCACATATTGTAAGTGATTACTTTGAAGCGTACAATTATAAACTCATTCTGCTCGTCTTTGTTTCGACATTAATTATCGGAGTCATTGGAAACTTCTTTCCTCCGGAAATTTTTATAGATCCGATCATACCGGTGGCGCCCGGGAATTACCAACCGCCGGCATTTAACGAGAGCATTGTCCACTACGGCGCATCAAGCCTGACAACCCATACCCTTCTTTATATCATGAAATGTTATGCCGCTTTTTTCGATGCGTTGCCAACTGTTTTGGTACTGCTGATGATTTTTACGCTGTTATTTTTAAAGCGCGGCGGATATTCACTCTGGTTTATAATTGGTGTAAGCACCTTGGCAACTCCGTTAGCTTACGGATTGACACTTACCCCGGCAGGAATGCGATACCTGAATATACCATTGTTGCTTTTTCTGGTGTTTCTGTTATATCTCTTTGACAAACTGATGATTAGCCGGAACCTGCGTAAGCTTATAATTTTCATTACACTACTTGCCGTGTTTTTTGAAGTCATTCCGTTTGCTCCCATACACGGCGCTTTTCGACCGATATGGCTTAATTACCCGGATGAGTTCAACCGCAGCAATCCTGTCGGAAGGACCCGTAGCGGCGTATGGGGAGGCTGGGGAGAAGAGATTATGATCGCGGGAAAGAAAATTGAGAAAATTTGCTTCCGCAAAAAAGAGAATTGCAATGATATCCGATTATATTACTGTCTTGTCGGAGAGTGGCTGGATGCAAAAATCCCCGTAAAGATTTTTCCTGTGCGTCATGATGATTTACGTTTCACAGAAAATGATTATTATATTGTTGATCGTTCAGCTTTTATGTATGGGGCAAAAGAGCATCTGAAGTTTGAAACTGTGCAACCCTGCAAACGGGGAAAAAACGGTCTGAACTTTGATGTTGTCCCATCTGAGTTCACCATAAGCTACCGGGGGCTTGTTCAGGCATGGATTTTCCGGGGAGATCAACTGAAACCCAAAAAATGAAACTTGAAACTTGAGACTCAAATTTTCAATCATGTGCGGAATATGCGGTTTTACAGGTAAAGGGACCATACAAGACCTTGATCTGATGACAGAGGCCATGTTTCACAGGGGCCCTGATGACAAAGGGGTATGGTATGATCTGGAGAAAGCGGTCTATCTGGGACATAGGAGACTCTCCATCATAGATATCGCGGGCGGCGTTCAACCCATGTGGACCCCTGATAACGCGCTCGGTGTTGTGTTTAACGGAGAGATTTATAATCATGCCGAACTGCGCGATGGACTTCAGAAAAAGGGACATATTTTCCAATCCGATCATTCAGACACAGAGGTGTTGTTGCATGGATTTCGGGAATGGGGGACGGATCTGCCAAATCAATTGAATGGGATGTGGGCCTTTGCCATTTATGACAGGAGCCGGAACATCCTGTTTTTGAGCCGTGACCATTTCGGCAAAAAGCCGCTCTTTTACACCTTGCAAAATTACACATTTGCCTTCGCGTCGGAATTGACCGCATTGACAAAGCATCCCTCTGTGGAGGCCTCTGTTTCCCCGAGAAGCCTGAAAAAATATTTCGCTTATGGGTATATCCCCGCGGCCAATTCGTTGTATGAGCGGATTTATAAGCTTCCCGGAGGTCATAACCTGATTTTCAATCTGAACGACTTTTCGGTGAAGGTCAGCAAATACTGGGATTTTGTGTTGGAACCGTTTGAATCTGTTCCTGAAAATCCCGAAGAAGAATGGGGTGAACAACTGCGGGATCTGCTTCAGAAAGCGGTCCGCCGCAGACTCATGGCCGACGTGCCTCTGGGCGTTTTCCTGAGCGGCGGCATTGATTCATCAGCCATAACCGCTTTTGCTGCACGGGATACAGGGGACGAAAGACTGAAGACTTTTTCCATCGGCTTTCAGGAGGCAAGTTTTGATGAGTCCGAATACGCACAGAGGGTTGCGGAACTTTTTGAGACAGATCATCATGTAAAAATACTTTCCATCGAAGAAGCCAGAAATATCTTGCCGGAAATCACAACCCGGCTGGATGAACCGATGGGAGACAGTTCACTCCTTCCAACATATCTGCTTAATCAGGAAACCCGGAAACATGTGACTGTGGCTCTGGGAGGAGACGGCGGAGACGAACTTTTCGCAGGATATGATCCCTTTCGGGCGTTGAGACTGGCCGAACTTTACAGCAGACTAATCCCCCGGCCGGTTCATCAGGGTATTCGGATGGCAGTAAGCCTTATGCGCGTGTCCCATCACAATATGAGCCTGGACTTCAGACTCAAACGCACATTAAGAGGACTGACTTACCCGAAACATCTTTGGAATGCTGTCTGGCTTGGCCCTCTGGAACCGGACGAGATAAGTGAACTCTTCCGGGAACCCGCCGACATTGAGGATATTTATTCAGAAGCCATTGAACAGTGGGAAGCCTGCTCTCAGGATAATCTTGTGGATAAAACATTGCAGTTTTACACGAAGCTATACCTGCAGGACGATATCCTGGTAAAAACAGATCGGGCGAGCATGATGAATTCCATGGAAGTTCGCTCACCGTATTTGGATGCGGAACTGGTGGATTTTGTGCGCAGAATTCCGCATTCATGGAAATATCGCAAGGGTCAGACAAAATACATACTCAAGAAGGCGCTGGAGCCGGTTCTTCCTCATGCTGTAATCTATCGTCCAAAGAAGGGATTCGGCGCGCCTGTTTCGAGCTGGTTTGAAAAAGGCCTGTTGAGCCTTGACTTCACCAAGCCTGTAAAGGGGACAGGTGGATCCGTGGTCCTGCGGAAATTCTCTGAACATCAGCAAAACAAAGCGGATCACCGGCCTTTTTTGTGGAACTACTGGTTGCTGATCAACCAGAAAAACAGATGCGTATCTTACTGATCAACCATGAATACCCGCCGATAGGCGCAGGAGCGGCAAATGCGACATGTCACATTGCCCGATGTCTGGCACTACAGGGGCACACCGTTTTCGTGCTCACTTCCTGCTTTGAGAATCTGAAGGGCTGGCGCACGGAGGACGGAATTCAGGTTTTTCGGTGCCGGACATCAAGAAAGAAGGCCTCCCAGTCAAATCTGTTTGAAATGCTTTGTTTTGTGTTGTCTGCGTCATTCGTGCTTCCCGGCTTACTTCGCGGCCGGAAAATTGATGCGATGATCGCTTTTTTCTCGTTTCCATGTGGCCCGCTGGGAATATGGGGGAAATTTGTTTCAGGGACACCTTACATTATCTCTCTGAGAGGAGGAGATGTGCCTGGCAACGAACCATCTCTCAAACGGATTCACAAGTTGCTTCAGCCCATGCGCCGTTTGATTTTCAGAGAGAGTCTGGCCATTGTTGCGAATTCAGAAGGACTCAAAGTTTTATCAGAAAAAGCAGACCCCTTCGTCGTTGAAGTAATTCCTAATGGTGTGGATGCTGATTTTTTCATTCCGTCATCCAAAGCTGGCCAGACACGGTTTTTATTCGTGGGCAGGTTTCAAGATCAAAAAAATATCTTCTTTCTTTTGAAGCAGATGGATGCTGTTGCTCAGAAAGTTGAACAAGAATTTGAATTGCACTTGGTGGGAGATGGCCCGCTGGAATATGCGTCAAAAGAATATGCAGCCAAACTGAGTATGCATGACAGAATATTTTGGCACGGTTGGTGCAGCAAAGAGGAAATAAGGGAGCATTACCAACACGCGTATTGCATCCTCAATCCCTCGGTGTGTGAGGGGATGCCGAATGTGGTACTGGAAGCCATGGCATGCGGCCTTCCGATAATCGCCAGCAATGTGGCAGGAAATGACGCTGTGATCAGACATGGGGAAACAGGCTTTTTATTTGATCTGACACGGCCTGAAGAATTCCGAAAAACAGTTGTCCAGATACTGCAAAATAAAGAGCTGGCTCGTATGATGGGACAGAAGGGCAGGGCATGGGCGGAAAACGCATTCTCATGGGACAGCGTGGCTGATGGATATCTTCGGCTGATAAAAGATTAGATTCTGGACGCTGGGTTGACGTAAACCCGTGTCTGCTACCGCCGGATTGACAAATCCGGCGGAGGTGACGGTTCAGATTTTGTCAATCCGAACCGGGCATGAAGGGGTAAGTTCGACGAGTTTGACCGAATACTTACTTACGTTTGTCAAAAGGGATTTTTAGTTGATATGGATAATTGTATGATGATAAGTGATGAGATAGTCGAATGGGTCAAGAAATCGCAAGGAACTTTTTTTAACGATATAAGCCATGTCGGAATTGACAGAATCATCTCAGATTTGTTGAGTTTTCAAAAGCCTTTTCAGCAATATGACATCCTGTCAAAATATACATGCGTCAAAGACAGGAAAATCTTGGAGATCGGTTCGGGCCTAGGAATCAACCTGCTCGTTTGGATGAAAGCGTTTAATGTGGACGGATACGGCATTGAACCGGCTGCTGTGGGATTTGGCTCGTCATATGAAATATCAAAAAAAATGTTTCATCTGAATGATGTTGATCCGGAACGCATTGTAAACGCTGTTGGTGAAAATATGCCATTTGAAGACAATTCTTTTGACATTGTTTATTCATCCAACGTCTTGGAACATGTTCAATCTCCGTTCAATGTGTTAGATGAGGCGATCAGAGTGGTCAGGCCGGGAGGAATAATCCAGATTGTCTATCCGAATTATATGTCTTATTATGACGGCCATTATTCTGTTTTTCACCCGCCGATACTTTGGGAAGGTTTATTCCCATGGTATGTTCAACATATATGGAGAAGAGACCCTTCTTTTGCCAAAACCCTTAATACGGAATTAAATTATTTTTGGACAAAGAATACCTTGGAAATGTTACGCAAAAAACATGAATTCAGCGTATTGTCATTAGGTGAGGACGTCTTTTATGAGCGCATGTGCAGTTTTGATTTCGAAGCCAAAGGCGGGTTGGCTAAAGTTAAAAGGGTTGTGAAACTGTCAGGAAAACTGAAATTGAATAAGATCATAGCCAAAATGATTCTGCTGTCAAAAGGATGGGCACCCATAATTCTCACAATGGAAAAAAGCTGACTGATTATAACGGATGGGAGCCCGTGCCTCACATGCCCATGGGCGACGGCATGTCCGTGCCACAAATGTTCGACCTGTGCAGTTAGGCTCTGATTTCGCGTCCGAGCTTCCACATTCTGGATTTCAGCGGGGATTTTCCTGAAGAATCCACCCACAGCCGCCTTCTGATTCTTAACCGCACAGGTCGCAAATGTTCACGGGCAGGGGCACGGGCCCTCCAAAAAGCGTCATAATCAGGAAAACCCAACTGATGGCCAAAATAATATGTTGAAATTAATATTGAAACTAATACTGAGCCTGTCACTGATTTTCTTTGTTTTCCAGCGAATAAATTTAAGAGATTTTTTTGACATATTATCATCCATACATTTTTTGTTTCCAATCATAGCTGCTTTACTTTACTTTACAGCCCTTTTTGTAAACGCTGTCAAATGGTTTCAACTTTTGAAATTTGTCAATTTGACAGAATTATTTTTATTGACACTTGTCGCCCAGTATTATACGCTTATTTTATTTGGCCAGTTAGCCGGAGAAGCCATAAAAGCGTATAAGCTCGGCAAAGGCAGACAGGAGGCTGAACAGATAGCCGCATCTGTGATTATTGACCGGATTATCGGATTTGTGGGAGTGATGGTTGTCGGTATTGTCGGCTTGACTTGGAGCAGGACAGACATGGCGAAGCATCTGATGTCATGGTTCGCTTTGGCAATGGCAATTTTCGCAGGTGGGTTATACTTGTTTCATTTGCATTCATTTGATCAGGCAATCAGGAAATTTTTGAAGCTCGTAAAAAAGTCTTTTCATAGAACAGTTATAATTGTCGATCAATGTCTTCGCCTTATTGACGCTTGGAAATGCTACTTGGGAAAGCCCTTTGTCTTACTGAAATCTTTATTGTTGGGAATTGTTTTTCAATTCATCTGTGTCTGTATCAACTTGGTATTTGCCAAATCTCTCAATATAAACATTTCTTTTTTTGACTGGTGCTGGATATTCGGGGTGATAACAATTATTATATTCTTGCCGGTCACCATTGGCGGAGTGGGTCTCAGAGAAGGGGGGTTTGTTTTCTTGCTGGGAACCTTCGGCGTTCCGGCAGAAAAGGCATTGGCCCTCTCTTTATCCATCTTCGGCCTGCAACTGTTCGGCGCGTTGATCGGCGGGATTGTTGATTTCTGTCACTCGTCACGAGGATCTGCCTCGTAACGAGCGGAGGTGTCCCAAGGGCTTTTTATTGATCTCAATCCTGATCGCAACAAAAACAAATTAAGAGCAAGATTGAAAAAAATTCTCAAAATATTTCTCGGCGTGACTCTGGGCGCGTTCCTCATATGGTTTCTGTTCAGAAAGACCGACTGGAACGCGGTGCATGCCGCCATTCGTGGAGCGAGTGTGGGGTGGCTCCTTTTAGCTCAGGTCTTTGCCTGGAGCGGCTGTTTCGCTAGGGTTCAGCGATGGAGCTATGTGGTTCGGGCATCGCACCCGGCCACCTTCCGCAACCTGTTCAGCGCGACGCAGATCGGATTTCTGATTAACTTTACGATACCGGCCCGCATTGGGGAACTGGTTCGGGCTTATGTGCTGTCCCGACTCGCCAAGTTGCCTTTGTCCCAGTCCGTGGCCATGGTGGCCTTGGATCGGGTGAACGACATTTTCGTGTTGCTGATCATCGTCTGTGTGGCCTTGTTTTCCTTTCCCATGGAGAGGGACATCACATTCGCGACCGGGGTTTTCAGCAATGTCAGCCCCATTGTTGTGCCAGCTACGCTAATCCGAACGGCTGCCATCAGTCTGACCGTCTTTTTATGTGTCATACTGGGACTTCTCCTCCTGCTGTATGTCAATCAGAACTTGGTACTGCGTTTTATAGGAATTTGTACAGGGGGAATATCCGAAAGATTAAATGACCGGTTCCGCAGATTGTTTTTGAACTTTGCGGCAGGGATGCATGTATTTCGCTCAAGCACGGAGATGGCAAAATCCGCCTGCTTTTCCATATTGGCATGGAGCATGGGCCTTTTTTCGACAGCCTCAATTATGACTGCATTCGGTATTGATTTTCCGTGGTTCACCCCTTTCGTCATGGTGACGATGATCGCGGTGTTCATCAGTGTCCCTATTGCCCCGGGCATGGTGGGACAGTATCACATAGCGATCATCACCTGTCTGCTTCTGGTCATACCTGAGACAGATACTGCCCAGGCAAAGGCAGTTGCAATTGTCGCACATGTGCTCAGTCTGATTCCGATTGCCGCGCTGGGGATATTCTGCCTGGTCCGGGAAAGGCTGAGTTTTGTTGAGCTTACCCGCCAAGTAAGCCGGCGTGAGCCTGAAGATGCCATTCCCCCTGATCTGTAGGGCGAATTTGTAATTCGCCAGGATGCGATTTGAAAAATCGCACTGCGGCTGTGGGGCGAATTTGCAATTCGCCAAGATGCGATTTGAAAAAATCGCACTGCGAGAAATCATATCAAACATATGGAAACAACACATTCAAAACATCCAAACCCCTTACTGTGCATACTGTTCATATTGACGCTGACAGTTGCCTTTTTCCATCCTGTCATTTTCCAGGGAAAAACATTTTATGCGTTTGACACGCTTGGGCATTATCTGCCATGGTCATCCTATGTAAAACCGGAGTTCCGGGCGCATAACACACTGATTACCGATCCCGTGAACCTGCATTTTCCTTATTACTGTATTTTTCAAGATGGCATTACGCAGCAAAAGACCATTCCACTCTGGAACCGGGCGAATTTCTGTGGAACCCCGCTTATCGCAGGTGTGCTATCCCGCATGGTCAGCCCTGTGGTATTTTTTCTGTATGGGCTCTTTCCCCCTTCCGTAGCTCACGATATGCTGCTCTGGCTTCATCTGTTCGGCGCGGGTGTGTTTATGTTTCTGTATCTGAGAGAGACAGAGATTGCGACATGCCCTGCCCTGATCGGAGCGGTTTCGTGGATGTTCAACGGTTATGTGATGGTCTGGTTTGAATTTGAAGTGCATTTTATTCTGGCCTTGGCATTGCCCGCGTCCTGCTATTGGCTGGAGCGCTGGCTGAAAAAAAGAACGGCATTCAACGCACTCTGTTTTGCCTGCGCCATCGGAATTTCCCTTTACAGCGGCTTTGCCCATCTTCTCATCTATCAGTTCCTGTTTGTCGGAACCTACATCCTCTATCGGCTTCTTCCCCTGACGCGTCTGGGAAATTTTCTTCCGGGAAAAAACGCCTCTGATCCCCCTAAAATTAATAGGCAGGATATGTTAAGTCTATGGCCGGCGGTGCTGTCGATCTTATGCATATCCGCAGTCTTTTTTGCCAGTCATCTGAGTTTGCTTGACGATGCCCAGCGCCATGGCTTCGGCTTTGAAGAACTCTATCGCCAGACCGGAAGACTTCCACTGAAATACCTGACAACCCTGATATTTCCGGATTTCTTCGGAAATCCTGCTATCAATCTAAGCTTTCCCCCGGGTACCGGAGGCCCCCAGCCTTATAACAATTACAATGAATTATGTATTTATGCGGGAATCCTGCCCCTTTTCCTCGGGCTCGCCTCGCTTCCCCATCTTTTCAGGAAGAGACACGCTGCCTACTTTTTTCTGGCCGCCGTTATTCCTTTGACCATGGCCATGGGAAGCATTCTTTATTATCCTCTGATGAAGTTCGTTCCGGGGCTGAACCTTTCGACCCCGACCCGCCTCCTATATCTTTTCGGTTTCTCTTTTTCGGTTCTTGCCGCTATTGGCGCGGACATACTGCTCGACATCGACACGCGGGAAGAGCGCCGGTGCCTTATCCTTTTATGGGCACTTGTTCCCGTGATCGGGGTAAGCATCTTCTTTCTTGTTCAGACAGAATCCGGGATGAACTGGGTCATGAGCCATCGGCCCGCCTGGCAGTATTACAGCATCCTGAAAGCGCATTTTGCGCCTTGGTCACCCGTCATGCTGAAGCCGGTGATTCTGATGCTTTTGTCCTTCCTTTTTCTGACCCTTACGCTTTTCTTCAGGAATGCACAGCCGAAAATTATTTTTCTCCTTCTCAGTATGGCTCTGCTTTCTTATGATCTGATCTCTTTTGGATTATTTTATAATACCACATCCCCGAGAAGCCTTGCCTATCCCCCAACAGAAGCGATCCGATTTTTGCAGAAGGATCATTCAAATTACAGAATCATCACATACGGAAAATTTATGCACAACAGTTTTTCGCCCTTCGGCATTGAAGATGTGGGCGGATATTCCTCTGTTTATCCGAAACGCTATGGTGAGTTCCTGCATCTGAGCCAGCACGGCCCTTCTGTTCCGTTTCCAGACAGTTTCAGCAGGTGGATATTTTTTGAAAGATTCGGCTCTCCGCTGTTGGATATGATCAATACAAAATATGTGCTGATTCCGCCGTCCTTGTCTGTCCAAAATCCCAAACTCAGGCTTGTATTCAATAAGGGAATCAAGATTTATGAGAACAGCGACGCGTTTCCGAGGGCATTTTTTGTTCCTGAATATCATTACTGCGCCACCAGGGAAGATGCGTACCAGACCATGGCCACATTCACGAGTTCTGATTTCAGGCACAAGGTTATTTTAGAGTCCTTGCCGCCGGATTTCAGGGAGCCAAGTGCGACCGGGGAGATAAAATCGGAGATTGAGACGATCACTTATGAGCCGAACAGAATCGTCCTGAAGGTTTCCGCAGACCAGAAGGGGCTTTTGGTGTTAAGCAATAACTACCATCCCGGATGGCGGGCCCGGGTCAACGGGGAGGAAACAGAGATCCTTCGGGCGAATTATATCATGCAGGCCGTTCCGATAGATGCAGGGACGCACAAGGTGGAATTTCTTTTTCGACCCCGACTGATCATGGCGGGGATCATCATCACAGTTGTCGGATGGGGCCTTCTTGTCCTTCTGATGGGTTACTTTCGGAGGAGATGAGGCATTCATCCCCCCTTTGTCGGTTCGGGTTGCCGTCGGATTTGGCAATCCGACGGATGACGAATTTATGCCGATCATGACGGATTTCGGGGAGCCCGAAATCCGTCATCATCAGAATTTATGGTCGGGCCTAGATTTGGCAATGCGCCGGGAGCAGAAGGGGTGACGAATTTATGAATTGCTGTGCCACGAACTGATGATATCCTTCACCGCCCGGGCCACCCTTTCCACATCTTCATCTGCCATCAGCGGATAAAACGGAAGGGAGAGCGTCTGTTCCCCGAATCGGAGTGATTTCGGGAATGCCTCGGGCTTGGGGCTGAGATGTTTCCGAAACCATGACAATGTATGGATGGAACGGTAATTGACGGCCACGCCAATTCCCCGGTTTCCCATCTCCCTCAGCATATCATCCCGAAGGTCCGAGGGAACCTGTATCGTAAGAAGATGATACGCGCTCCGCCCCACAATGGAAGGAATGCTCAGGCCCCGGACATCTCTGAGCGCAACGCGATAAAGGGTGTCCAACTCCTCCCGGCGTTTCCACAGACTCTCTAGGCGGTCCATCTGATCTGTCAGAAGCGCGGCGTGGATATCGTCCATGTTACATTTCCAGCCAAGTTCCACCATATCCCAGTGCTGATAATTTCCATGATACCGGTCAGCCGCCTCCTTGCTCATCCCATGCTGTCTGAGGGTACGGATTTTTCCGGCCAGGGTTTCGTTATCCGTTGCAACTGCTCCCCCTTCGCCACAGGTCAGGTTCTTGGTCGCGTAGAAACTGAAACAGGCCACATCCGAAAGATGGCCGGGCCTGACACCGTCTCTCTCGCCCTCGACGCAATGGGCCGAGTCCTCAATGATGAAGAGTCCGTGACGGTCAGCGATTGTTCTCAGGCACCTCATATCGGCCATGGTGCCGTAAAGGTGGACCGGCATGATCGCCTTTGTTCTTGGGGTAACCGCCGACTCAACGAGGTTCGGATCAATCAGGCCCGTATCAGGCTCTATATCCACAAAGACCGGTTTCGCGCCGGTGTGAAGGATTGCCGTGGCCGTAGCGATGAAGGTCATGGGTGTGGTGATGACCTCATCTCCGGGGCCGATGTCCAGTGCAAGAAGGGAGAGCTGAATCCCCGCAGTGCAGGAGGCCAACGCGACGGTCTGTTTCAATCCGGCAAACTGGGAGAATTTCTCCTCAAAGACCGCGGTTACTGGCCCTGTGGTCAGAAAAACAGATCGCAACACATCTGCCACGTTCTGAATGTCCTTTTCTGTCAGAGAATGTCTGTAGAATTCGATTTTCATAGTTCCAGGCTGTAAGGTGTAGGTTGTAAGCTGTAAGGCGTCTCCAAAACTGACAGCTTAGTAACTGTGACTAAATAATAATTTCCCGACACTTGGCAGTGAACAGGGAAATGGGGAAATTGTTCCTTAGAGCTTACAGCTTGTCAATTAATGGAACTCTCTTTTTCCATCGGCTCTGACGATGGGAATATCTCGCAGCCAGAGCCGCTTTCGCCACCAGTCTTCATTCTCCATGTACCATTTGATCGTCATTTCAAGCCCTTCCTGCCAGCCGATTTTTGGCTTCCATCCGAGGAGCTTTCCGATCTTTGAGATATCTGCGGTGTGACGACTGACCTGACCCGGGCGCTCGTCAGCAAAGGTGAGGATGCTTTTGTCGCCGTTCATTCTGGTGATGATCTCCTCAGCAATGGAGATTATGGTTCTGTGCTGCCCTGTACCCACATTGAAAACTTCCCCTGTCACCTTGTCCGCAGGCGCATGGAGGATCATGTCAATGGCTTCGCAGTTGTCCTCCACATGAACAAAATCCCTGGACATCCCGCCGTCTCCGTGAACCCGTATTTCTTCGCCAAGCACGACACTGGTGACAAATCGGGGGATGGCCTTTTCCAGATGTTGCCGGGGGCCGTAGTTGTTGAATGGTCTGACAATCACTGCCGGGATGGCGTAAGTCTGGCAGTAGGAATATACCAGACGATCTGCGCCGGCTTTGGCGGCCGCATAAGGCGTCATCGGGTTGAGCGGGTGATCTTCAGACATTTCAGGTGTCAATGCGGTGCCATACACTTCTGACGACGATATGTGTATAAAGCGGCGCACCCTCTCCTTATACTTGCAGACGGAATTCGCCACCATCTGGGTTCCGATGACATCTGTCTGAAAGAACTGGCTGTTGTCGTAGATGGAGCGCGTCACATGGCTTTCCGCCGCGAAATGTACCACATAGTCGCATTGGGAGACAAGCGTGTCCATCAATTCCCCGTTCACGACATTGCCGTACCAGAATTCAAATCGCTCGTTATGTTCCTTCCAGATCGGGACCGGGAAATTTTCAACAGAGCCGGCATACGTCAGGGCGTCGGCGACAATGATTTTGTAATCCGGGTGTTTGTCATAAATATAGTGGGCAAAGCCGGAACCGATAAAGCCGGCTCCGCCGGTAATCAGAATGGTTTTCATAAGTGTTTCCTTACAATTCGGTTTTTCTGTGATGCAACTGACGACTGACAAGCGGGATATCTCATTTCTGCAAAGTAACTTAAAATAATCTTGTTCAGCCATTGCCCTTCATAAAGCTCATGTCTCTCCAAAAGTCCTTCCCGAACAAATCCCATCTTCTGATAGAACTTGACCGCACTGACATTGTCATCATTCACTTTGAGCCAGACCTTGTTCAAATCCAATTCATGAAAGGCGATATCCAGCAATAAATTCAGCATTTCCCCCGCATATCCGCATCTGCGATATTCCGGCTCTCCTACGAAAATATGTATTTCACCGTTGCGGTGTCTCTGATCTATTTTATTGAAACCGACCTGACCTACAGGCGTATTTTCGGCTTTCAGAAAGGCAATATAAATCAGCTTTGAGCGGTCATTCTTATAAGTGACATACCATTTGGTCTGTTCTTCCTCTGAATAAGGATGCTTTCTTATGACAAGCTCACGTCTCAACGCTTCATCTTTCAGCCATCCCATCGTTATATCAAATAATTCGGGAGTGATCTCCCTCATGATCAACATTTCGCCTTCAATCTGTTTCATCCCTCATCCCACATCCTTCATTTTCATCCAGCGCGTAAAAATAATTGTAGTTCCAAGAGCGATATTGCACATCCACGCAATCTCTGCAAAGCGGGCATTCTTTCCGTCTGCCGGCCAAGTGTTTCTCTCTGTATTCCTCCATCAGTTCCGAATGCCAGATTTCCTCAAGCGGGGTCTCCATGATATTGCCGATGACCAGCTCCGCATTCAAATCTGAGACACATCCGCGAACATTCCCAGCGGGATCAATGACCACCCGTTCCCAGAGAAAAGGGCAGGGGGTGTCTTCTCTCATATATTCCTCATACTTTTTCTCACGCTTGACAACTCCTTTGAAGCTCAACAGCTTCCTGATCAAAACCTTGTCAACTCTCTCTTTCCAGAATGAGAAAATCCTTTCAATATCCTCCTCGTTGTCTGGCTGTTCGATGACGCTCGCCATTATTCTGGTGTCATATCCATAAGTGTCTCTGATGCGGACACAATCCTCAATATTTTTCAGAGTCGTCTCCCAGTTCAGGCCGCGTCTGATCTTCTCATAAACCGCTTTGGAAGCCGCATCAACACTGAATTCCACAGACTTTATCCCCTTTGCCAGCATGCTTTCCGATTTCTCTTTTGTCAGCAAAGAGCCATTCGTGGTTAACGCGATATGGCCATCCGGCTTCTGCTCCAGCATATAGATCATCATTTCAGCGGCATCGGGATGCATGAGGATTTCGCCGAAGGATGAAATACGCATAAGGGTCGGATGGCTCGCACACTGGTGGGTGATCTCCTTTAACACTTCCCAAGACATGAGCCGGTTTTTGCCTTTCAACGTAGCTTCAAAATTCGTCGCGGCATTGGGGCAGTGGACGCAACGGGCATTACAGATAAAACTCATTGCCACCACCACCATCTCAGGAAACCGTTCCGCTTCCTTATTCCGAAACCCGAATTGTTCGGGGGTATGTTTTATTTTCTGGGATGTCATCCCCTTGTCCTTAGATTCTTAGATTCAGGGTTCATGACTCTGGGTTCAGGGCTCTGGACTCTGGGTTTTTGGTTCTGGGTTCTCGGTTCCGGTATCAAGGAACGCCTCACGTTTCACGCATCACGTCTTACGCATCACCTTGTCCACGGATTCTTGAATCATTTTAAATTTCAGCCTTGAAATGTCACGCAGTGTAAAAGCGACATTCTTTGCATTCAGACACTTGCTTTTCCGTCTGTGGGGCGGTGAGTAATAATGCAGAGGAACCTGAGTCACAGATTTCACCCCCTTGGATCGGGTCAGCAGCTCGCATGGGATCAGTGAGCTTCGGGAAATGATTTTGGCATGTTGAACATATTCCCGGGGATAAAACTGGACAAACTGGAAATCCCTGATACTAGGATAAAAGATGAATTTCAACAGATAATAATTGGTCCGGGACACAATCCACGAGGCACGTTTTTTGTACATCAGACTGTCTTTATACGCTACCACGATGGTCTTGTCATCCAAGTGCGGGAGAATTTTGTCCATATCCAGGATATCAAAGTGCATATCCACATCATTCCAGAAGACATAATCATTGTTGCACAGTCTCAGCCCCTCAACCAGCGCATTGCCGATACCTTTGTTCACCGGATAGGAGTGTAAAATGATCTTTATATCTTTATGCTGTTCAGTAAAGGCTTCCACGATCTTTTTTGAACGGTCCGTACTCCCATCATCAACCATCACCATTTCATATTCAAAATCAAGCTTTTCAGCCATTATCTCGAACTTCTTGGCAACTGTTTCAAGATAATCCCCCATTTCATCTTCTTCATTGTAAAAGAAGGTTATCATTGAAACGCTGATCTTTTTCTTATCCATGCGTCACCCCGAACATCCTCTCCAGTTTCTCCCTTCTCACGGGATCACCGAAATTGATTTCCTTCCAGAGTTTTCCCCTGATATTCACCAGAAAATCTTTGTCATAGCCTTCAAAGCGCAATAAGTTGGACTCGGCTCGCTTGCTCAGGTCGGACACATCCGTGCCTTGATCCAATAACCCATTCTCCCTGCAATAGTCATACAGTTCCGTACCCATCTCAGGCGTATATATTGAAAAGACGACATAGTCAAACAGATCGTTTTTTGCCAGTCGGACCGTCTTGAGAATCTCCTCTCGGGTCTCGGAGGGAAGCCCGATCATGAAGTAGCCGATGATCTCAAAATCAAGCTGTCTGGCATAATTGACTATGTCCAGGGCCTTTCCGAGGCTTACCGGCTTTTTCATGATGTCAGACAAAATCCGCTGGCTACCCGATTCAATGGCCAAATGCAGGCGATAACATCCCGCTCTTTTCATCAATTCCAGCAACATTTTGTCCAGCATGTATATAGCAACGCCGCCACCGCAAAACCAGTGAAATTTCAGCTTCTCATCAAGGATCCGCTTGAACAGCCGCTTTGCCTTGGATTTGTTCAAAAGCAGATTTTCATCCAGAAAATGGATCTCCTCAATCCCTTTCTCATTTACCAGATACCTGATCTCCTGAATGATATGATCAATATCCCGCCATCGGTACTCCCGCCTCATGAATTTTACCTTGCAGAAGGTGCAACCGGTGCTACACCCCCGGGTGGCGGTCATCTGGGTAAATCTTCTGCTCTTTTCCGGATAACGCAGGTTTTCGATCTCTGGATGCTCAAAGTATCTTTCCAGCGCAAAGGCATACCGGTCCGCGACAGGCAGCAGACTTAATTCCTTAACAAAACTGATTTTTTCTGAGATAAACAGTTCTTCGCCTTCCTTCAGACAGACCCCTTTTATCGCTTTTAACCGGCTTTTATCAGCGATGGCATCAATGATTTCCCATATCTTATCCTCAATTTCCCCTTTGAAAACAATGTCAGGCCCATGGTCATCGCTGAGAAATCGTTCAGGATCAGATATGGCCGAAGGTCCTGAGAGGATGATCTTTGTCTCATGCCTTCTGATTTCCCTGAGCATCTGCAAAATGATCCGCTTCTGATCTTTGATGAGGAAGGTGAGATGCTGGGACATGATCAGAACGATATCGGGCTGAAAGTCGCTCATCTCATGTTTGATCAGACCTAATGTGTCAGCATCGAATTCCAGATTCAGATCAATTCCCCGGACATCAAATCCCTTACCCTTTAAAACAGAGACAACAATAGCCGGTTCCAAGGGATATATGACTTTGCGCCTTACCCCCAAGCTCTCATCAATATCTTCGTAGGGTATGATGATTAATATTTTCCTCATTTTTTCTCAAACACTCCGAACGTGCATCCGACGTGAAAATATGGCAATGCCGTGATGATCTTTTTTTTGAAGCCGTTTTTGCGGACCACGATATCCTCCATCGTGGAGATATCCCATCTGTTCTCATTTTTACGGTCTTCTTTACGGGTTAACAGCACATAAGGGGAGGTCCAGGCCAGCAGCCAGCGGATATCCCATAATGCGCGGATGATCCCCTTCTCCTTCATATAGTTCCAGAGCCATGTCGAGAACTTCTCTGTTGAGGAAGGGATGGTGATGTAAAACGTGCCGGCCGGCTTCAACAAACGGCGGATCTCCTGTAACCCTGCGTCATATTCCTCTATTTTCTGAAACACATGGGTTGAAAGGATCACATCAAAGTATCCGTCATCGAATTCAGTCCGTTTGGTGATGTCGGCAACGCAGAATTTGCAGTTGTCCAAGTCACCGGCATCTCGCAGCTTATCCTCGGCAATTTGCAGGACAGATTCTCCGGGATCCAGACCCACAACCCGCTGATAGCCTTGTTGGGCGAAGTGGATGGTGTTGGCCCCGCTTCCACAACCCACATCCAATATCCTGATATCTTTGTCAGGATAATCATGCGCCACGGCCCGCCGGACGTCATCATACAAATTTCTCACAAAACAGACCTTTTCGGCGAATTTGTATGAAAAGGCAAATTTTCTCCAGTATAATTCTTCTTTCATAAGCTGTAAGTTGTAAGTCTGACATTGAGCTTGGAGCCTAGAGCTTACAGCTTCCAACTCCTCTGACCAGTGTCAAAAATTGTAGAAAAGAATATTTGAAATCATGGAAGGTCTTTATCCGTTTCAGCCATTTGAGAATAAAGCCGATGTTCAGAAAATTGCTTTTGATGATTTCATCATATGCATTGAGAATGTATTCCTCTGTCAAATCGGATTGCAGAAAGACAACATCATCCCCATCGCTGTATTCCCATTTGTCCCATCGGTCTTTGATGATCTGATATTTGTTTTCAGCCAGTCTGTAAAATGCTGTGCCCGGATAGGGATATGCAATCTGAATGTTCACCAGATCAATGTCAAGCTCCCTGATGAATGCCTTTGTCTCCTCCATGGCATTTCGGGTCTCCCCGGGTATGTTCAGCATGAAATAGCCGCGTATCTCCAGCCCTGAACCTTTCACGAGCTTCACGGCCTCTCTGATCTGCTGTTTGATGATTTTCTTGTTGTTATACGTCAAAATGTCATCCGAGCCCGACTCGATGCCAAACCCCACGCTGTACAACCCGGCCCGCTTCAAAAGCGTCAGAATCTCTTTGTCAATGTGGTGAATATGGGTGCAAATCCGCAGATGAAGCCTGTAATCCCGCTTCAAAAGCAATTCAGCCAGTTCCACTGTCGCGTCACGGTCTGCGCCGAAAAGCTCGTCTATGAAATTAATCTCCCGGGCCTGATATTTTCCCACCGCCTCATCAATCTCGGCCACGATGTTCTCAGGGCTTCGCAGGCGCAATTGCCTTCCCCCTGTCTTGGGACAAAAGAGACAGTTGTTCTTGCATCCCCGGCTGGAGAGCATCGTGATCTGAGGCAGCACATAATACTTTCCAGGTGTGGGGAAGTATTTCTCCATGTCAAACTTGTCTCTTGCCGGAAAGGGCAGCAGATCAATGTTGTCAAGATAATCACGTTTCGGGGTCTTTCTTTTGATGCCATTCTCTGAATAGCAGATTCCCCTTATGGTTTCGGGTCGGGTGTGATTGTTGATCAAATCAAGTATAGTCGGCTCTTCCTCGCCATATATGACGAAGTCAGTTCCCTCACATTCGTCAAATATCCTCTCCTGCAAGTGTAAGCCGAGAGGTCCGAAAATGAAGACCTGTCCCTGGTAATGCTTTTCCCTGAGGAGGGCAACGGCCTGATACGCTTCTTTATATAATGATAAATTGGAGCTGATGCCAACAAATGCGAAATGATTGATATCAGCCATCATGTGTATCCGTGTCTCCAGATTTTCGGATGGCAGTTGCAGGTCAATGACCTGCGTGGGGTAATGGTTTTTCTCCAGATACGCCGCGACATATGCCACATTCAGCGGGATCTCAAAATCATAAGCACCCCACAGCGCACCCTTGAAACTGCTCCTGCCGGCTGATATCAGTAAGATGTTCACTTGACAATTCCTTTTTCAATTTGAGTTTGTAGTCCCGCCTTCAGGCGGTGCGACACAGCCTGAAGGCGGGACTACAAACTGAACTACTTTCCAGCTTCTGTCCCCTTTTCAGTCAGAAAAGTTCTGATTTCAGGATTTCGGATGATGATGTCAATGCTCTCTTTTCCATGGTTGAACAACAGGTCTGCAATTGACAGATGAGAGACAAATGGCTGATGATGTTGCTCATAGGCCCCTGCCCCTGGATGAGAGACAAATGGCTGATGATGTTGATCATAGACAGGATGATCATACCTCTGAAATTCAACTTTTATTCCATGCTGGGAAAATAGGGGGATATCCAAAAAATCTCCGGCTTTTTCACCATCATAAAAATATGTGATGCCTGTTTCTGAACAGATGCTGATCAGTCTCAAATTTTTATCCTGTTCCTGAATGTTCAGTTCTGATGATCTGAAAATTTTTCGATTCAGATTCAGATAAGCGGCAAGTCTCAAAATCAGATCAATGCTCAGATCAGCGATGTAAACATGTTTTGTTTCCAAAGTCTCTTTGATGACCGGGTAAATTTCACAGAAATATCTGGTTTTTCGATAATTGTTGCTGATAATGTCAAGATGCTTTTTAATCCAGTTTTGTGAGTGATCTATCTTCACCTCGTTTATTTTTATGTTGCTGATATTTTTTTTCACAGGAACAGTCAGCCATGTCCATCCATTTGACGCATTGGTCCTTACCCGGTTTCTGTTGCGCCAGTCCTGTTTGGTGTATTGGACATCGTCAAGAAAGACAAATGCTTCAGAAAAAATATACTGCTCGAAAAATCCAAGCCATGGCAGATAGCCCGGCTGTAAAATGCAACCCCGCATCGGTTCACCTGATTCAAACTTTCAAAATTGACATAAAAAAAGAATTATGACAGAGAAATTTAGTGATGTCAAGCACAAATCACAAAAATTTGATCTTGCTCTGTTTTTGTTGCGATCAGGATCAAGATTAAGAAAAAGTGGCCGTAACGAAGATCATGGCCAAAATGTGCCTCCCCCGAATTATCTCAACTGTGGATTCCCGCTTTCGAGGGAATGACAGGGGGACATTTACTCTGGCTCATATCCAACTGTGGCGATTCCCTTGCTCGCGGCGGGATTGCTGAAGCCGGTGGTGGTTCGGATTTGCCAATCCGAACCGAGCATGACGCCAGCGTGACAAGAGTTTTCTTGGGTACTTATTTACCACCAATCAAAAGCAAATCAATCAAAGTTCGTAGTTCCACCTCTCGGCGGTGTGACACCGCCTAAAGGCGGAACTACAAACTGAAAAGGCAGACCTCCGAGGTCTTTGCGATGAAAGAGGCCTACTTTGCCCCGGTAATCTTCTGCAACAGAATGATCACGTCTTTTCACACCTTTTGCTCATTGGATTCATGGTGGATTTGATATCCGGTTCACCTGTGCCGTCCCCACAGTCTTTCTTCATCGGATGCATGGTGTCCGTGAACTCACAGTTGCCATTCATGGGATTCATCGCTTCTGGAATGTCACATTCATCATTCATCGGGTTCATGGTGGAGATGATGTCATCTCCGCAAGCGTTCTCCATCGGATTTGTGGTAGGGTGGAAATTGTTCTCGCAATCCTTGGACATGGGGTTCATGGTGTCATGAATCTCACATTTGTCATTCATGGGGTTCATGGTCGGTTCAATCTGACATCCCATGTTCATCAGTTTCTTAAACAGACTCAAAAATTTGGGGTACTGGTTCATGGTCGGTTCAATCTGACATCCCATGTTCATCGGATTCATGGTGGGAATGTCACCACTGCATCTGAAGGGATCCATCGTATCGGGAAACTGGCACTCATCCATGGGATCGGTGGTGGATGCCAGATGGCACACCAAGTCTATCGGATTCGTGGTGGGCGCCCAGTTTGCGATGCATTCGAGATCGTTGGGAACCGATGTGCAACAATTCTCATCCTTCAAATCCATCGTGTCGGGCATTTGGGGCGGATCCCAACCCGGGCCATAGAGATTCTTGAATTTGATGCAGCCTGCATCGGGTTCATGGTGACATGAAAATCATCTCCGCATTCTTTTTTCATGGGATGCATGGTCTCTTCAAACTTGGACACACAATCGTCATGCACTGGATTCATGGTAACCTGAAAATTATCCTCGCATCCGCTACTCATCGGGTTCATTGTCGGCCGAAAATCATCCCCGCATGTCTTTGCCAAGGGATGCAGGGTCGGTTCAAACGCGTCTTTGCATCCTTCGGATATGGGGTCCTTCGGATATGGGGTTCATGGTCGCTTGGAACGCATTCTCACATCCTGAAGCAAACGGATCCATGGTGTCTGCGAGCTGACAGGCCTCATCGGTGTAATCCATGGTGTTCTGGAACTCGCACCGATTGCTCTAGGGATCCGTTGTCTCCATGGTCGGCTCGACACAGTCTGGATCCACAGACACCGCTGTCTCCTGCCTGACGACGACCTGACTTTTCTCCATCTTGGAAACGGAACGGTCCAATGTTTCCCTGAACAGCGGCGAGTCCTTTGTCTCCTTCGTGCTGACCGCCTCAGCCATCGGCGCAAAGCCGATGCTGAAAAGGGTCAGGCATGCACAGAAAATCGTGATTCCTTTCCAAAGTTTCATTCTTTCTGCCTCCTTAAATTAATTTACCAAAGACCTGCGAGGTTTTGAAAATCTCGCAGGTCTGCAAGAGTTTGTTTGGGTACTTATCACCCATCAAAAGCAAAGTCAATCAAAGTTTGTCGTTCCGCGTTCAGGCGATGCATATTCAATAGCCCTCTTTTGCGTTTCAATACGCGAGCTGCATGTTTCGGAGTCGATATCTGCGGTTTTGGAGGAGAACTTTTGTCCATATATGACAGCGGATTTGAGGATTAAACGGATAGAGCCCCCGCGGCCTCGGGGGCTCAGGCAGAAGGAGTGCAAAGATGGCAAGTGACTGAAGCCTTCCCGTCCCAAAAGGCAATCTTTGCGCCCACATCGAGCTGTTCGTCGGCACCCGAATTTCCGGCGCAAAAAAAACGCCGAATGCGCCGTGCTGGCGTGGGACAAAAGTTTCACCCCAAAACGCCCGGCGCGAGCAAAAAGCCGAGACAGGGGCCGGAAAAAATCGGCGAGATCCGAGTAATCGGCGGCAATCCGCGGTTCAAACTGGCAATCCATCCCCAGATCCGCCGAGCGAACCATCCGTTTCATCCTTCGATCCGTTGTCATATACCGCGAAAAAAATCGCTGTTTGCAAAATATTTCTGTGGTTTGCAAAATATTTCTGTAGCAAATCAAAAAAACATGTAAAATATTTCGGAACCAATACCCATCAAAAGCAAAGTCAATCAAAGTTTGTCGTTCCGCGTCTCGGCGGTGTCACACCGCCGAGAGCATGCCCTCGACGTATTCTATCAGGTATTGATAAAATTGTGAATGTTCGACCCCGGCAATGAATTGCCGGGCTATTCTCACAAGTCCCTGCGGGACAAACTGAAAAGGCAGGACTGCTTTCGCAATCCTGCCTTTTCTGTGTTCCTGATGAAACCGGGTTTTGCTGAGGTCAGACGATGAACGCCCGGTTTCTGTCAGGGGTGAATCCGAGAACTAAATTCTTTTGCGGACAGGTTCAAGCATAAGTTCACGTTCACGGGTTCCTCTAAATCCGTTATAGGAACGGCGACCAAATAACTTGCCCATTTCATCTGCCACCTGCCAATGCAGACGCACAGTCTGTTCATCCAAATGGAAAAGTTGTTTGGACCTGATTCCATAATCAGAAAAAAACATGTTCAGTTACCCCGCAACAAGGTGCGCGAGGATATAAACGATCTCCGCTGTGCCGATCTGATCGCCTGTGGCGATGGCAACAGACTGAATGCTGGTCACATCAATCCCCACCAATACCTGCAAGCCCAGGATCGCATCGTCGAGCGTGACCTCACCGTCGGCGTTAAGATCTCCTGAATTGTAAACGGTTACGCTCACTGTATCGGTTGCGCTGGCAACGCCGGCGGCATCGGTGGCCACAAAGCTGATGCTGTAAGTGCCAGCCTTGTCAGGGACAAAGGAGGGGATCTTTGTTTCGTCGCTGGTAAGGCTTGCGCTTGAACCGGAAGGAGCACTCAACGTCCACTCGTATGTCCATGTGTCTCCTGCGTCAGGATCAGTTACCGTGCCATTCAAATTGACCTGCGACGTTCCTGTGAAAGCAACAATCTGGTCAGTTCCCGCGCTCACCGATGGGGTGGTGTTCTCGGCGGTGTTCACTGTCACCCGAACGGTGTCACTCCCCTTGGCGCCGTCGGTGTCCGTTGCCGTCAGATTGAGAGAATAGACACCGGCCGTCGTAGGCGTGAAGGTGACGCCGTTAAGGGAAGTTGTCGAGGTGAGGGTGTAATTCGCATCTGCCGGCTCAGTGACCACGCTCCAAGTGTATGTCATAGTATCTTCATCCGCGTCTGTGGCGGTGGCATCACTGAAGCTTGGGGCATTGCCTGACATGACGGTCTTTTCGGAACCCGCCTCGACCTGCGGCGTGCTGTTGCCGGAGGTCACGGTAAAGGCACTCGGCTTTGTCGCGCTTTTGCCGTTGGGATTGGTCACCGTAACGTCGTATGTCATCGCGGTCAGACCCGCGGGAACCGTTGCCGTCAACTCCGTGGCACTTTGCACATCCACGTTGGTCATGGCGGTGCCTGTCCCGATCCTGACACTGGCACCATCCATGAAGGAACCGGTTATCATGACCGCGGTGGAAGAATCATTCGTCCCTGTGCTCGGGCTGACCGCGGAGATGCTGGGGGATGTGTCGATGTTGAACGGGCCGATGGTCACTGTGTCACTAAATCCCTTTGTCAGTCCATCGTATTCCTCATCCACTGCCCGGATATGAAAATACCATGTGCCATCATCCAAGGAAGGAGATTCAGTGGATGTGGCTGAAGGGCCGACTTCCACAGGATCGGTCTCTTCATAACCATCCCACAACGTGGCATAACCATCCATATCTCCATCCGCATCAGTTGAGGCGGTCCATGTCACCTCAATTGTATTGTCAGTCGATGATTGGCCTTCTGTATGGCTTTTGCTGGCCACATTCGTCGGAGCGGTGGGTGCGGCCGCCATGCTCCCTGTGGCGAACGCGAAAAGGAACACCATCAGGCCGATTGTCACACGACCTGCCTTTTTTATCATCATTTTTGCCCTCCTTGTTGTCATCGGTCAACGGCAGAACTCGTATTCTGCCTGTGTGCTTTTTCGTTAAATCCCCTTGTACAGAACAAAAAGTTGCGAGAAACCCGACAAGAAAAAGCCGGGTTCTCTTTTTGTCCAAATCTCACTTCTGATTATAACGCTTTCCGGGAGCTTGTCCGTGAGCGTGAACGGGACATCATCACGTTCAAGCGCGAGTTCACGTTCACAGGGCTCCCTAAATCCATTATAATCTCAGTTACTATACTTTTGCACTTTTTTGTAACCCATTGATTATACTGGAATTTTGAAATCAGGCGTCAAGATGGCCAGATTCACTGATATCAACAGGTTGCCGCGCTTTCAATGGGCCAAAATCTGAAAAATGCAAAAGTATAGTCAGTTAAAGATTGAAATCCTGGACGGTATTCTGGTCGGCAGTGATGGTGACCTCCATTTCCTTTACCGACTGTTCGCCACTCGCCGTATTTGCACCCGCCTGCACGGTGTAAGTACCGGCTGTAATACCGCCAAACTCATATTTGCCATCTTCATACAGAATTGCCACGCTGACGGATTTGCCATTGCTGTCAAGAACGGCCACCACACCCATGATTCCATTTACCACTTTGGGGTCAGCCACAGTGACAGTTCCAGAGAGACTTCCGGCACCTGCATCGCCTCCGAGAGAGATGTTGACATCATCTTGATCGCTCTCGTCTGTTGTCACCGATCCTTGGTAGTCCCCGGATGTGCTCACAACACTGATGGTGTAAGTCCCGTCCGGCACTTCCACTTCATACTCGCCGTCATCATTCGTTGTCGTGGTGTAAGTCAATTCGCCGCTGGTCACTTCCACCGTCACATCCGCCACACCGTTGCCGGATGAATCGGTGACTGTGCCGGAGATGGTATATCCGACATCATCGTCAGAGAATGTGAGTGTGCCGATGTCGGTGTCCTCGGTCAGCGACACTGTCACGGCATCTTCCCAGTTGGCGACAAGCGTCGCCGGACCGCCGTAGTAGGCATCCGAGTACCCTGCGGGATAGATCCCGATCTTGTAACTCCCGGCAGGAAGCTCAATGGCGAACTCACCATTGCCGCGGATCTTCGTGCCGCCCCATGCATCGGTCTCATCATCCCAAGCATCTATTTTGACGACTCGGTTGTCATCCGGGAGTCCCGCGATGGTTCCCGAGAGGGTGAAGAAGACCACCTCACTGGCACCGAAGTCGAAGTCAATGCCGGTCGCGGACTGGCTTGAGAGGTCCACCTTTGTCGCCTCTCTCCACCGAAGCTTCCCATCATAGAAGATATGCCTCTCACTCACACTTGCGCTGACGATCCAATCGGACGCGTCTCCGAGTCCCCTGATCTGATACTCCGCGGTACCGTCCTCGCCAGTCTCAACTTCGGCAAATCCCCATTCACCATT
This sequence comes from Desulfobacterales bacterium, assembly GCA_029940115.1. Classification (GTDB taxonomy): domain Bacteria; phylum Desulfobacterota; class Desulfobacteria; order Desulfobacterales; family 4be13; genus JAOZRQ01. The sequence continues at coordinate 2,849 of JAOZRQ010000013.1, read as the reverse complement.
CTCTCGGCTGTGTGCGTCAATCCAGACCCACTCGTAGGCTTCCAGTCCGGAGATGGTTCCGGAGATGGTCCTGCCCGATTCTGAAACCGAAAAGCTCACCGGGTCACCGCCTGCGGTGATGCCGCATTTCTCTTCATGCTTGTAACCGTGGGGTCTGAAGAAGACACAGTAGTCATCCGCGGGTGCAAGGCCCGGAATCTCGTAATCAACAGGAGTGCCGATGCCCTTCCCTTCTACCCAGGTGCCGCCCCAGCAATTCGCCTTTTTGCTCCAAGCTTCGAGTTCGGCCCTTTCGCCTTTGGCAAGGCCTGCGATGGTGCCTGAAATCGTCTCGCCTGCGGAGAGCGCAAAGTCTATGCCGGAAACATCAGCTTCGATGGTGCCGATCTTCTTCGCGCGTTCCCCATGCGTGAGTTGTCCCTCAGGTCCGTAGAATCCGCCGAAGTACCCTTCCGCACGAATTGAGACACGGAAATCTTTGGCCAGACAGAGCCCGTCAATTTCATAGGTGACCGCCTCACCCGTACCGATCACTTCGGTTCCGCCCCAACAACCGGTCATCTCGCTGAACGCCTCAACAAATGCGAGATCCCCTTCAGCCAATCCTGTGATGGTTCCGCTGATCTTGCGGCCGCTGATCATTTCGACTTCAATGTCAGTGACATCCCCAAGCATGGTATCAATCAGGGTTGCCCGATCCCAGGGGACAAGAATGCCGGGTTTTGCAAGGTCAGTCGCCTTTCTGTAAAACCCCTCAAGATAGCCTTTCGCATGGACCGAAAGCCGGAAATCATCTGCCTTGGCAAGATCGGGGATGCAGAAATCCGCTTCACCGTTCTCATCGGCAACCACTTCCAATCCGCCACCGCTTCCCGTCTTTTCGCTGAATGCGTCCACCCATGCCATTTCATCAGATGCCAGTCCAGAGATCGTGCCGCAAATCTTGTGGCCGGTTGTCAGCGTTATCGTACCGCTCGCGTCAGAGCAGAAGAGGCGGGCCCGTTCCCACGGACCGAGATTTCCCTCTTTGTCAAGGAAGCCGCCCCGGTATCCGTCGGCATGTACCTCAATCCGGTAATCACAAGCCTTTGCAAGGCCGGCTATCTCAATTTCGACATCTCCACCGGTACCCATCACATCAATCCAGCCCCCGCTGTGCTCGGATTCGCTCCATACGCCGATAGATGCAAACTTGCCTTTTTCAAGACCGGATAGGGTGCCAGTCATGGTGTCACCGCTGCTCAGAAAAAAATCTATCCCTTCGACAGGGGAAGATTCTTTGACCTCAAGAATCTCAGCGTCTTCCCACCTATGCGCGTTCCTGAAGAAGACGGTCTGGTACTTCCCGCCACCCCGTATCACAACTCGGTAAAGTCCTGGGGGAACCAGGATTTTGTAAAAGCCGTCTTTGTTTGTCTCCGCGCCGAACACCTGCTCTTTTGCGAGATCTTCTAGCACATCCTTGTCAAGGGCGTCTCCCAGATCAGGAGGTTGCCTCCCGAGAATGCCTGTGTCAATGACATCTGTCAGGTCAGGGATACTCCGCTCGGAGATCGCCTCCACCCGGATTCCGGGAACGGGTCTGCCATCTTGGTCCATCACACGGCCGGATATGGTCGCGCCTGCACGAACCCTGATCTTGATCTCTTTGTCGTCCTGAACATTTAGACGAGTGGCTCTTTCCCAATCCGAAATCAATGTGCCGACATCCGCAAGAACCGTACCAGTTTCTGCGGCCAATTGTATGTAAAAGCCGCCGACAAACATCACACCCTCTGGCGGGGGCCAGACACCGATGACATAATCGGGAGCAGGGGGAACCGTCATCTTGAAATTGCCATCCTGATCCGTTGGCGCGCCTGCATGGGCGCCTGTCATTTCGGAGTGTGCGTCCACCCAAGCGTCAGGCACAGGGCGTCCGTCAGGGCCGGTCACTTTGCCGAATAGTTTGACACCCGTCGTCAGGATGATTTTCACATCGCTGACACCGTCAGCGTCAACACACAAAAGGGTTCTGCCCTCCCAGTCATGGGTGACCCCGCCTTGCCACGGTTCCTTCCCGTCCACATCCTTGAAAAAACCGCCAGCGAGAGCCAAATCCGGGCCGCCATCCACATGGAGTTCATAACCGCAACCTTCAGGCACAGGGATGGCGAATCGGCCGTACTTTATCTCGGAACCGCCACCGGCCATCATCTCCTCAGACCAAGCATGGACCCAACCACTGGGGACCGCGTTGCCGTCGCCGTCCAAGACCATGCCTCTGATGGTCACGCCTTTCCCCAGCGTGATGGTGATGCCGCTGATTCCCTCAGGGCCCACCTCCATCAGGGTTCTTTTTTCCCAATCACCCGTGACTTTTCCTTCCCATGGAGCTTTTCCATCGTCATCCAGAAAGAATCCGCCGATGATACCGGTCTCCGGGTTGCCGCCGACTTCGATTTGGAAACCCGGGCCCTCGGGCACGGGGATGTTGAATTTCCCATCTTCGTTGGTCTCGCCACCGTTTCCTTCCCCGATTTTATCAGAGTGGATGCCGATCCACGCGCCTGCAATTGCGTTGCCATCGGCATCAAGAACGAGGCCGCTGACCGATACCTGCCTTTTCACCTCAATGTTTACGATGATATCCCCATCCTGTACCGGTACATGGTAAAGATGGTGTTCCTCCTTGTCACTGGCAAAGCCGTCAAAGGAACCGTCGCTTACATCATCATCTTCATAACGGACAAAATGGCCGCCGTGAAAGTCAATAATGCCGCTTTCCCAGTCCGGCTCTGTGAATATTTCAAATTTTCCATGTCTGGTGTGAAGATAGAGCACATATCCGCCGTCTTCCTGGACACGGG
>JAOZRQ010000770.1 GCA_029940115.1 Desulfobacterales bacterium | reverse complement strand
GAGTGCAAAGCCTGCTTTGTGAGTCGTGCAAAAAGATTGTCCGGAGTGCAAAGCCTGCTTTGTGAGTCAAAAAGATTGTCCGGAGTGCAAAGCCTGCTTTGTGAGTCGTGCGTGAACAGATCCGTGAATCCCAGGGACTCGCAAGGCAGGCTTTGCACTCCGAGCTGACAAGGATTATGTTGAAAGCTCTAGCTCTAAGCTGTAAGCTCCAAGCATCAGAGATGATGACTGGCAACTTGCGACTCACCGTTTACACACCTTACAGCTAAATCACAAGGGAGAAACAGAATGAGACTGCAAACAGCGTCTGAGACCATAAGCTTTTCAAAGGCGGAGATTGAGGAGAAGGCCGCGAAACTCTATGATGATCTTGCCAGCCGCTTTGACGACAAGGGCGGTGATTTTTCCACCTTTGCCAAGGAGAACAGGAAGTTCGCCAAACAGATCCAAATGGCGTACCAGCATGTGATCACCGATGCGATTGAGGGATGCTACGCGTTTGATCTGGAATCGGATGACCACATTCTTGATACGGATCTGGCCCAAGGGGCAAGCCTTTCGGATGCGGTGGCCAAGGCAATTGCCACTGAAGATAAGATTATCGCATTTTATGAAAAGGCGACGGAACAGTCCGGCCCGCTTCTGGCCGATGTGCCGAGGAACTTCAAAATCATCGTGAAAAAACGGAACAAACGGCTGGACACGCTCAAGTCAATGTAAAAGTTGCATCAGGAAGAAAACCGCACGGATGATGCCTGATTATAACGCTTTTTGGGGAGGGTAGATTCACCCAGAGATTTTATCTGTGCAGTTAATGATTAGTCATAATTGTCAAGAAAAAAGGGCATCCTTCATTTTGCCTGAAAAGTGGTTTGCACCTTCAGATGAATTGAAAAGTTTGTAGTTCCGCCTTCAGGCGGTGCAACACCGCCTGAAGGCGGAACTACAAACTATGAAGGATGCCGAAAAAAGGATCGGTTGCTATGAATTGGAACATACACAGCCTTGAAGAGCTGGAAGATGCGGTATGGCGATGCACGGCCTGCGGAAACTGCAAGACCGCCTATGCCTACGGTCCTCCGCCCTTTTTTGGCGAAATCTGTCCCGCGGGCGTGGAATACGGGTTTGACGGAAACATGGCCTCCAAAGGGAAGATTGCGTTTGCCCGGGGCATCCTGAACGGCGATCTGGAATGGGACCCGGGCCTTGTGGATGCGGTCTATAAATGCACGGTGTGCGCGGGCTGTCAGAACCAGTGCGAGCTGGATCACAAACCCTTCATTCCCGAGATCATTGAGGCAATGCGGCGGAAGGCCTTTGATGACGGGGTGGGACCCATGCCGAGTCAGAAGGTGGTCGCCCAGTCCATGGCCAGCTTTGACAATCCTTATCAGGGGCCCCGAAGGGTGCGGACCGATTGGACCCGGCCTTTCAAGAAGGAGAAACGGCCCATCAAGAACATCATGAAGGAATCCGCGCCGATCCTCTACTATGTCGGGTGTACCGGCGCGTTCAATCTGCCGGTGCGGAATCTGCCCACCGCCACCGCGTCTGTGTTCCAGAAGCTCGGGCTCGATTTCGGCATCCTCGGAGAGAATGAGATATGTTGCGGCTCCACAGCCATGCGCCTTGGGGATCACAATGCATTCAGACGGGTCGCTGAGGCAAATCTGGAGACATTCAAGAAGCTGCATGACGAACGAGGCGTCAACACCCTCGTCACCTCCTGCGCCGGCTGTTACCGGGCCATACTGAAGGACTACAGCCTGAGTGACGAATATGAGAAGATGATGGCGGGCATAAAGGTCATCCACACGTCTGAATTTCTGCACAACCTTCATAAAGACGGGAAGCTGAAGCTCACGAAGCGTCTCCCCTGGAAAGTGACCTATCACGACCCCTGCCATACCGGCAGACATCTTCAGAAATTCAAGATTGACGAAGACGGATCCGTACAGTGGAAGGGTTCCTTTCTTGAAACAAGTGAGGCGGACTGTCTCTTTGACATCCCGAGGGAACTGCTGACAGCCATTCCCGGGGTCGAACTCAAAGAGATGGAGAGAGTCCGGGACAATTCTTACTGCTGCGGCGGCGGGGGCGGCGTGATGACCGGGTATCCAGACTGGGCTGCGAAAAACGCGAGTCTGAGAATTGAGGAGGGCATGGATACCGACGCTGAACAGATGGTCTCCATCTGCCCCTTCTGTCATTACAATCTGAACCAAGGCGCAGCCCGAATCAAAAGCGATATGAAACTCCATGATCTGGTGGAGCTCGTTGACTTGGCCTTGGAATAAGACTTGAGGCTTGAGACTTGAAACTTGAACCTGATGTTCCGCCGGATTGACAAATCCGGCGGTCGGGCGGTTCGGATTTGTCAATCGTTCGACTGAGCTCACGCCGAAGCCGAACCGGGCAACTGGGTCGGCTCGAGCAACCAAATCGCCCCCTCATGCTCCCGCCGGATTGACAAATCCGGCGGTCGGGCGGTTCGGATTTGTCAATCGTTCGACTGAGCTCACGCCGAAGCCGAACCGGGCAACTGGG
>JAOZRQ010000012.1:10585-29546 GCA_029940115.1 Desulfobacterales bacterium | reverse complement strand
TGGAATTTGCTTTGAGAATGGCAGGTGAAATATAGACGATTATCATGGCTATCTAATTGGCTGCTAAAGGATATCCGAAGACATGATTAAAACATTCAGACAAAATTGGCTTGAAAACTTTTACCATAAGGGAAAACACAAACGGGTTCCCTCCCAACTGAAACGTCAGTTGAATTACAAACTGGATATTCTGAATTCTGCTTCGATACTGAAAGACCTGGAATCACCGCCCGGGAACCATCTTCACCCGATGTACGGGGATCGTGAGGGAGAGTATGCGATTTCCGTCAACGGACCATGGAGACTCTGTTTCCGATTTGAGGACGGCGACATTTATGATGTGGAACTCGTACAATATCATTAGGAGGCATTATGTTACCAAAACACAGAAGACCGACCCACCCGGGGGAAATTTTGAAATATGAATATCTTGAGCCTCTCAGAATGAGCGAATCACAGCTTTCCGGCTCTCTCGGAATACCCATGAACAATATGGGCGGGCTTGTCCGTGGGGAATATCCCGTCACCTCCGACATTGCATTCCGTCTGGCGAGATTCTTCGGCACAAGCACGGAATTCTGGCTCAACCTGCAAAGAAATGTTGACATGTGGGATACGCTCAGGGATCATTGTCATGAGTATGAGAAAATCACCCCGTTTTCCGGGCCTTATCAGGATAAATATGAAGAGTGAGGAAAAATGACTCATCTGCATAGATTGTGTATGGAAAAGCTGTGTACAGGACAAAAAATCGGGAACGGGCGAGAAACCCGGCTTTTTCCCAAATGGGCCGACCTCCCGACCGCAAGAAAAAGCCGGGTTTCTTTCCCCAATCACTTTTTTTGTCCTGTACTCAGATGGAAAAGGATTTTTTTCGGCAGCCGGGACGAAATCCTTTCTTACACACAATCCGTGCAGATGCTGTTCGCCCCCTGATTCAGCCATGCAAATCCCCAAATTTTTGAATCATGGTCAGTATCAGACAAAAACACGGAACAAAATTGACGGAGGAGACAAATCATGAAAATGATCTCGGTGCCGATCCCGGAAGACATTATGATATCGGTGAAGATTCCGAAAAAACGATGGAAAACCGAATTGAAAAAGGAACTTGCCCTCCAACTCTACAGGGAAGGCCTGATTCCCTTTGCCAACGCACACAGGCTTGCGGAAATGGGCAAAACAGATTTCCATTATCTTCTCGGTGAACGGGAAATCCCCCGCCAATATGATGTGGAGGATTATGAAAAAGACCTGGAAAATCTTATCAGATGGAGAGCCTGCAAATGATTATTTCAAACTCGACACCTCTCATAAATTTTTCAGCCATTCGCCGTCCGGACATCCTGCACCGGCTTTTCGGAAAGATTCATATTCCGCCAGCCGTTGAAAACGAACTGTTCGTGAAGGGAAAGCATTACCCGGCAATGAATTGCCGGGCCTCCCGGCACATATTATTATGCCAGCTTCAACCAAAAAATGAGGCAGAGGAAATCCTCAGAGAGCTGAATGAAATTTCTGCTGAAGACGGAAAAAACCGAGCTTCTCCTGCAACGACACAAACATAAGGCAAACGCGTTGATTCGCAGCGCCGACCTTTTTGCCGGTCACATTCTGCTCGGAGCCGTATCAGCCGTTGAAAGAGACGCGGAGGCAATGCATCATCACCATAAGCTTGCGATGTCTCATGGAAACGAATCGCCGATGGAAAGACAGTGGATTCCTGCTTTCGCAGAAATGAGAGAGAAAAACTTGATCATCAATAGAGTTCAACAAAAAGATTGTCCAAGGCTCAGTTCGTAGTTCCGCCTTTAGGCGGTGTCGCACCGCCTAAAGGCGGAACTACGAACTGAGGATTCCGGACAAAGATTATGTTGAAACCTCGAGAACTGTGTACAGGACAAAAAAATGACTGAGCCAAGAAACCCGGCTTTTTTTGGGGGTTGGAAAACCGGACGGCTTGGGAAAAAGCCGGGTTTCTCGTCCGTTTCCAACTTTTTGTCCTGTACACAGCCTCGAGAAACAAAAAAATGGCCGGCAACGAGTTGCCGGCCAATAAGTCATAGACCCTCACGAACATTTACCTGCTGTTTACCTGCTGTTCACCACCCGCATGATGTCAAGGATGGTGACACACCCATCGTCATCCAGGTCATAGAAGGGGAGGTAGCCTTCGTCACCCTGGCAGACGTTCCACAAGGCCGAGACCGCCTCGATGTCGGTGTCGTCAATCCGGCCGCTTCCGTCGAAATCATACGGGCCTGCGGGAGATTCGTCCGCCTGACCCACATCAATCCCGAGTCCGTCGCCGGCATCATAGACCGCCACATCAGTTACAAGCGTCTCGTGTGCTCCGAGCATCACCGTTTCCGAATCCTCGGAGCTCCCCTCATTCAAGGGGTGTGTCACGGCCAGCAGGGCCTCCCCATCCTCCGCGCTCCGAATCACGGCACGGTAGTCCGCCGCCTTCCATGCAGGCAGGTCGATGCGTTGTTGGCCGTCATCACGGAGTTCGAGAATCGCACCCGGAATATGACATCCGTCTCCGCCGCATCCTCTGTTTTCGGAATCATACGCGGCCAGTTCCGCGGACGCGTCGAGGGTAACCGTGAACCATTGATCGGTTGTTTCCATGGCGGAGGATTCGATGTGCTCGATGATCAGCCGGCCCAATGGCGTCTCCCTTCTCCAGTCGAACCACCCCCTGTCATCCCGCTTCTTTCTTCCCTTTTTGTCCCGACTCACCAGCGCGTCCAAACTCGGGATCCCTTCTGGTGTCGCACCGGTGACCTGGATGATGAAATCGTTGTAATCCTTGTCGTTCAACGGATCATCCAGATCCATGTCCTCATACACAAATGCGTTCCCCAGACCATTGACATCCGCGATCTGGCCGAGGCGTATGCCGTGATCCGAATGCATCGCTGTCAGGGAGAAGAGGGGCCGCTTTTCTGGATCGGTCTCCATGTGGTCGTGGTACGCCTGCAATGTGCCGTTCGGTATGAGGACGGTGGCAAAGCGGTCCCTCGGAACCATCCTGAATCGCTTCACGCCGTTGTATCGTCCGCCGTTCCGTTCGCATGCCTCCCCGAGAAAGCCCCGGTATCGCGCCCCCTCCGTTCCGTCCGAGATCACCACATATCCTTGAGGAGTGCCCGACAAGGCCCGCTTTGCCGCCTCTTTTCGGAATGCGTCGGCTGCCAGATATTCCATTCCAGAGAGACTGAATATGCCGAGCTCGCCCTGATACGCGCCGCCATCGTACAGCCAATCAATGACCACAAGGCCATCGTCGCCCACAGTGAAAAGACCGCCTTCAAATCTGGGTGTCGGAGGCAGCGCGCTCGGTGCGAAGTTGTCGAACGCCATGTCGGGATCTGAGTCTGAGCCAGCGAACGAGATTCGGATGGCGTGGATGTCCGCTGTCTCATGCTCAAAAGACCAGGACCAGGGCTTTCCATCCCCCTCCAAATCGTCCCCCAAAGGTGTGAGGATCGACTCAAGCACGTCATCCTCTCCTGATGCATACCCGGATCCCATCGCCTCCACAAGCCATTGCTCGGTGAGTCTCTCATCCCCGTCAATGTCCCATATCTGCGCGCTCGCGGCGGAGACCGGTGTGTCATAAATGATGATGACATTCCCGCAGACGCCGTCTATCGTCATGAAAAATTCTCCGAGCTGCGATTCATATCCTTGGGCCGCCACGTCATCCGCATCAAGAAATTCGTTGAGGAATCCGGGATTCGGATCCGCATCGCCTATTTTCTCAAGCACTGGAAACGCGTCATCATCTGGAAACCCGTCCATGTCGGTGTCGAGACGGAACGCAATACCATAGAGAGGTCGGAACAGGTCGCCGATTTCCAACCCGTCCGAAGGGAGTGTTTCGGGAACGGACTCAAAATCAATCCGATCGGACGCGTTCGGGTCGGCACCCGCCTCATACTCCTCGATGTTGGCATACCCGTCTCCATCTGGATCCGCCGACGCGTCATCCACCAGCGGATCGAGGCCGTGAGCAGCCTCCCAGCCGTCCTTCATGCCGTCGCCGTCGGTGTCCGGGCTGGCCGGATCCGTCTCATATGTCGCCTCATCCGCATCCGACAGCCCATCGTTGTCCGAATCCGTCGGCACCTCCTCGGAGGCCTCCGAAGAGACGATCCTCATGTTCGCCTGCCTCACCAGATCCGGATCGCCGTGGGAGGTGATCGTGAGTGTCAGGTTCTCCGAGGCACCGACAAGTGAAGGGAGCATGACGTTCAGCGCGAGCGACGTCTTGTTGAGCGCGTCCACCTTGAAGGTCTGGTATGCGTGGACATTCAGTTCGTGGCCCTTGGCATCTGTCACCTTCAGGGTGTATGCGTCCTCAACCGGGCTGTTGTTCAGCACAAACAGATCAAAAAAGGCGATCTCCTCAGACGGCCCCCTCACGAGTCGCTTCGGGATCTTGATCAGAAAATCGTAGAGTATCTTGGGCGGACGAACCTGTAGATTTGGGCTGCTGATGATCTCGGAGAGCCTCACCCTCTCATCCAACAGGATCGTGTCCGCGAATATCTCCACCGTCCTCCCCTGAATCGCCCCCTTTGCCGTGCCCCGAAGATCAATGACGCTGCACTTTCCGACGCCAATGGTGATCGTGTCAGCCGCCACCATCGCACCCTCGCTCAACTGTCGCAGGTCGAGGGTCCAATTTTCGCCACCATAGATCTTGATGGTGTCCGAATGCCATCGGGCATTGCTGCCGGTCATGGCGATGCTCGGATCCCATGAGAACTTTCCGCCTGTTCCGCACCCGACAATCGTTCCATTCTGAATCGTCGCAGGCGCTGAAAAGACGATGTTTCCCCCGCTCCCCGGGTAGGGCGAACAATGGCCGTAGTTGGCATCTCCCCCGCCGCCGGTGGCGATTCGGCCGCTTCCGGTGTTGATCAGCAGCGTGTTTGCCAAGAGAATCGTGTTCCCCCCGTTTCCGCCATGGGATCCGCCACATGTCGTGCCCGGACCGTGTGGTGTGAGGGAGTCGCCGCCGTTGCCGCCGTCACTTTCCGGGGCATCGGAATCGCATTCGGGTCCGATGATCCCCTGATTGATGATCGTGTCCCCATAGGTCTCCACCGACCCGCCGTCCCCGGCCCGAGCCGTCCATCCGTAATGGTTTCCGCCCCGGCCAGCTTGGATATCGCCGGTCCGTGCGTTGTAAACGGTCTGCCTGCCGGTCAGCAGGACACTCATGCCGTCTGAACCATTCATGCCATCACCGCCCCAGATTCTCCCCTGGTTGTAAATGAAATCCTCTCCGGTGATCCTGATCTCCGCGTCCGATGTGCTGATCAGGGCTCCCGCGTTGCACAGCCCCTTCACTCGGATCTCGGCGGATGAGGTGATCGTCACTGTGTCATCCGCTCTGATGTCGACGATGTCATCCCATCTCGGCATCCTTTTCGGCATCCAAGTGTTCGGATCGTTCCAGTCCCCGCTGCCGTCTGATCGGATGGTGGACGCGTCGCAGGCCACGCCGGGAATCCGGACGGCCCGGTAATTCTGGCCGCCCGTTGCGGTGGTGACATGGGTATATGTGCAGTCCGCAGGCACAAACGTATAACTCGGCCGGCTCGGCCGCAAAGTTCCGATCCAGCCGAATGCCACCTCAAGGGTGTAGTGGCCATTCTGATCTGTGGAGACTGGGCCGTCAGGCCCCCCTTCCAGCACCACGCCGTCAACCGGGGTTCCGTCCGCATCACGGACATGACCGGACAGGGTGTGTGTGATTAGGCTTGCGGTGTAATTATCTTCAAGATGGTCGGATGCGACCGCCGCGTATGTCCGGCTCGGCTGATCAAATTGATGATACGCCAATTGGGGCGTGACGCTTCCGGACCAGCCATAATCGACCTGCGCGGTGTAGAAGCCGTCCTCGTCGGTGGTCGGATCTCCGGGCAGTCCGGTCAATATGACCCCTCGCCGCGGCGAGCCGTCCGCATGGCGGATATGCCCGGAGATGGTATGACTCGGTGTCTTCGTGACGAAGTTCTGTTCCGCCATCTCCCCGGTCACATCCGCATAGGTGCGAGTCGAAGGGGTGAAACTTGATGTGCCGAATCGGGGTGTCACGTTCCCTGACCATCCCGAACCGACTTCGACGTTGTAATATCCGTTGATTTCAGTGACGGGATTTCCGGGGAATCCGTCCAATATGGCCCCTTTGATCCCCACACCGCTTTCGGTCCGGACGTGGCCTGAGATGACCGGATGCTGAGTGCCGGTGCCCGTCAGCCGGATGCTCAACGCAGGGGTGTCCGGGTCGTCGGAACGGATGACAAGGGATGCGTCTTTGGCTTCCCCTGACAGGGGCGAGAAGATGATCTCGACGGTGCAACTTTCCCATGCGCCCAAGCGATCAGGACAGGTGTTGTTCCCGATGGCAAACGCATCTGAATCTGCGCCTGTGAGCGTGGCAGAATCGATGGCAAGCCCGGCACATCCGCTCTCCGTGTTGGTGATGCTGAAACTATGAACCGCTGAAGACCCGCCGACTGAGACCGTTCCGAAATCTTGGAGACTCGGAGTGGCGGAGATGTTTCGTGCCGAGGCGTTCAGAAGGGCGGCTTCGACATTGAGATGCCCCGCGCCATAGGCACTTGGATCGCCTGCCGGACTTGCTGTCTCCTTCAGGAGGGTCCGCAAATCATTGGGGGTGGCATCTGGACAGAGTGCGCGTAGCATTCCCAACGCGCCGGTCAGATGCGCGGTCGCCATTGACGTCCCGGCGGTTCCTTTATAGTCACTGATATGATTCGATGCGGTGCTGACGATCATTTCATTCGCGGCATATTCTCCGCCTGGGGCCGCGATATCGGTCTCCGCGCCCTGATTCGAGTATGACCCCCTCAGACCGTTGCGTTGGGTCGCGGCGACCGCAAGGACATTCGGATATTTTGCGGGATACAGGATGGCCGCGTCATCATTCCCCACCGCTGCGACCACCGGGATGTCACTGTTCACCGCACGATCCACCGCCTGCCGGAGCGTCGGCGAATGATACGGCAACCCAAGGCTCAGGTTGATGATGTCGGCTCCGTGAGAGATTGCATAATCGATCCCTTTCACAACAGTGCTGACAGATCCGCTCTGGTTGCCGTTCAGGGCTTTGACGGGCATGATGCGGCAGTCCGGGCAGACGCCGGCGATCCCCTTGGCGTTGTCCGTGCCGGCCGCGGCGATGCCTGCCACGAGGGAGCCGTGCCCGTTGTCGTCCGTGGGATCATCATCGTCATTTACGAAATCATAACCCGCCACCATCTTCAATTTCAGATCCTCATGGGTGAGATTCACGCCGGTGTCAATGATCGCCAATGTCTGATCCGATGCGTCAACGGCGAGGTCGTACGCCTCTGGCGCTCGGACTGACCTCAGGTTCCATTGTTCTGTGCTGAAGAACGGGTCATTCGGAATGCCTTGAGCATGAACCACATAATCAGCTTCGGCATATTCGACGGAAGCGGCTTCTGAGAAAGCGGCAACCCCACTTGTCACATAGCTGTCCGGCGGAAGCTTGAGCAGATATGTCCGAGAAAGGGCCGCTTCTGTATCGGAAAGGTTCCCGAACAATCGGGTGGCCTCCTGCACGTCAAATTCCCTCATCAAGGCATCCAATTCGCCTCTGCCCGTGGATGAGACGCTGAATGCGTCAGGTGGGTCGTACGCCAATCTGATGATCAGCACATCCGGCACATACAAGGCACAACCGCCTCCTGTGGGCGGCTCCGCCATTTCAAACCTTGCCCCATCTTGTGCAAGGCCGTGAAAAGCGTGGTGCCTGTCAGGGCAAGGCAAAACAGAATCATTCCAAATTTGCGGAAACTCATTTTTTTCCTCCTTGGTGGTCAGTGGTCCGTTGCCAGTGGTCAGTTGTTCATTTCTCAGTCGCCAAAAAAGGTGTCATCCCCCTTTTCTTATTCTTATATGCAGAGACGACTTTTTTCTTATACTGAATCCGTTTTTTTGTCATTCCAACACTCAGACTGTAATTGACCCTTCAGGCGGGAGATTTGATCTCCTGATTTTTTCCAAAATTAGAATTGCTGAAAACTGGAAACTGCTTGACGGGCATCTTTTTCTGGTGTAACTTCATTGACTGGTCCACCTGAGGTCGCCTTTATGAGTACTTGGCCAAAAGTTTTCCGGGATTCCCTGTCAGCCCGACCCGGAATCCACCGACACCTGAAAATTTATGGCTGGGTACTTATGAAAGTTTTGGATTGTGCCGCTGGATTCCCGCAAGAAAAGTCGGGCCTCTCTCCTCAACAAAGCCGGCGCATAAGGATGAAAGCTGAAGGATGAAGGTTCCGGTTTGTCAATTCAAACCGATCAATGGCAGGAAAACTGACAGAGAAGGAGGGTTGATGATGAATGAGATACAAGTGATTGAAAGTTGCCAAGGAATCTGGATCGAAGAAAAATGGCTTCACCAAGCCGGACTCGGCCCCTGGGTGGAAGTTGAGATGAGAAAAGGTGAGATTTGCATTCGTCCCACTTCTGGCACGGTTACCCTCAGGCGAACATCTGAAGAAGGATGGAATGCGTTTCGCACCCTCGGAGATGATGCCGAGGAGGGGAAGGTTTTCCTGCTGTTGGCCCCGCTTCTGAGCGTCGCGGTTTCCCTGATGCAGAGCCCGCCGTCCGCCAAATCGATCCGATTTGGCAAGGAAGGTTTTTTCTTACACTCAATCATTTTTTTGTCATTCCCGCCCTTCAACTGTCATTCCCGCTTATCAAACAAAATTGCGCCCAAGACCCTGTTGATCCGTCAAGAACGTCCCAGGTTCCGACACCCATGGTCAGGAATCTCGGCATGTGGCTGTGCATTCTCCGCGCCTGCCTGACAACATGCTTGGCCAGCATGATCTGAACCGGAGAGTCACCAATGACATTCAAGTTCCGATCACAGAGTTGATCAGAATCGCGGCCGACATGGATCGCATGGATCATGAAGATCCGACAAGGGAGGGCAACAACTGGCAGAACCGTATGAATTCCTTCATGCCTTGTCTGACGGAAAATGCCGAACTGCCTGAGGCTCTGACACTCCATCTCAGGGATGTCCGCCATATGATCGGTCTGCCCGGTTCGGGCAAGACCACCCTGCTGACCTGTCTTGCCGTCCATCTGGCACAAAGGAGGATGAGGACATTGCTCCTGTTCCCGAAAATCGAGACAGGTCTGACATATCTGGACCATCTCAGATTCCATGGTGTCTCAGCATCCCTGCTCAGTGGGCAATCGGGTCAGGCCAGAGATCGGCATTCAGACAGAATCTCCGAAACCATTGCCGCTCGGGATCCTGAGGGGAGCGGCTTTGGCCTCAATGTTCGGGGGAGTGAGTACTTTGGCAAGACGTGCGCCTTGGCCGGTTTTGCCGTTGCACAGGAGGAGGCGAGTTTCTTTCCCTATGGTTACGCACCCTGCGAGAAAATCCACCAAGCCAATGTCCGTCACAAATCAGGCAGACATAAAAACCTGCTCTGTTCCGGATGGTACACCTGCGGACGCAACAAGGCGTCTCGTGATCTGATCCGGGCGGATGTCTGGATAGGCCATATTGCCTCTGCGACCAGCGCGGCACCGGCTCATGCGATTGCGGAGCGAATTCGTTATCTGGAACTGATCGCGGCCAGTTTTGCTTGGCGATCGCCAAGGCATCCGATCCGGCGAACATCAGTTGGACATCTCATCAAGATCAAGTTTCCCAATGGACAATCTTCCGGATCTGAGAAACGCATCCCCGATTCCCCTCAGTCCTCCCGCACCGCATGCGACACAATCGCCCTCCCGGGTGTGACCGATGGGAAGTGTTTCCGGATGGAGCAGATCAATGAAAATGTCACAAGGTTCCGGGGCCTCCCGATAGGGCATTACCAGCGCGTGAATGAGACTGAGCGCCTCGGCGGCGGTTCGCATGTTGACCCGGCAAGTCTTGCAAAAATCGTCCCCTCAGAGGGGTTGGCCAGGACATTGTCCCTGAGTCTCGGCATGTCCGGTTTGCGGTTGACCTTTGCCAATTGGCCGGTCAGGTCCCTGAAGTCCGTCAGAATGATGGTCTTGATCATGGTTTTTCCCCTTGATGATTCTGTGTGACCATCGGGCAAGGATGTGCAACCTGGACAGAATCCTGTCCCAAGTGGGCCATCCTGATCTTTCAAAGGTGTAAAGGGTGTAAATGGCATTCTCCCTCGACAGCCCTGAAAATTTGGATATGTCAAGGATTCTGTGTGACCATCGGGCAAGGATGTGCAACCCGGACAGAATCTTGTCCCAAGTAAAATTGGGGCAATGGCAAGGGCATTCATTCTCCCCTCCCTTGACAGCCCTGAAAATCTGGTGTTTTTATGGGATTCTGTGTGACCATCAGACAGGGATGTGGAATCCAGAAATCTTGCCCCAAGAGAGCCATCTTGATCTTTCAGAAGGTGTGAAGGGATGGCCATCGTGACAGATGATCTTCAGATGAAGGTGAGGATTTCAGCAGGGGAAAGATGCTTGTGACAAAAGTGGGCTGGCAAAGATTCTGAAACGGCTGTAAAATTTTGTACTTGAGTCGCCTGCTTGGAATATGACAAGCTGGACACTTGGCTCCTCAAAAAAAATATTGGGAGTCAGGCTCTTGACAGCCCTGAAAATCTGGTATATTAAGGATTCTGTGTGACCATCGGGCAAGGATGTGCAACCCGGACAGGTAAATATTCGGTAAAACTATGATGATAATTTTTTCCAAATGATCAAGAATACCATAAATGCGACGATAACTGTTTGTGAAACTAAACAACCAGATTCAGAGTGTCAGGGGATATGGCTGTTCGAGTGATTGCAACCAAAGGCATCCTTCACACTTCTCTGCCATCGCCATACTCGCACGAAAAACGAGAACGGGGACACAAAAAATGTGAACTGAGAGATGAAAGATGCCCAATCAAACCCTGATTTGGCGACATCGGATCAGCCCATTCAAATCCTTATAATCAAGGAAATCTTCGGATCAGACTGGAGGTGAGACATGCAGCATCCTTTGGAGGAAAAAATCGGAGACCCCGACCTGCTTGTGGGACGGGACAAGGAATTCGGGAACTTCGGCAGATGGATCGCCAACATTCCCAAGAGGCTTTCCAAGTCGAGGGTCATCCTGGCCCGCCGCAAGAGCGGGAAGACGTCCCTTGTCCAGCGCATCTTCAACCGGCTCTGGAGCGAGAATGGCGAGGTGATCCCGTTTTACATGGACATTCCGGAAAGCAAGATATGGTATCCGAATCTCGCGCTGAGATACTACCGGGCCTTCGCGTCCCAGTACATCTCCTTTCTGGAGAGGGACATGGGGCCGGTGATGGAACCTCTGACATTGGCGCAGATCAGGGAGTACGGTGTGTCGAAATCCATTGACTCGCTGGTCAGGGACGTGGACTCGCTTGCCGACGACAATGCGCATCGTCGGCATGACCTGATGTGGTACACCGCGTGCGAGGCCCCGCGCCGTCATGCCGCGGTGTGCGACAGGCGCTTCCTGGTGATCATTGATGAGTTCCAGAATCTTGCCCAATATGTCTATCCGGATCCCGAGTATCAGACGTCTCCGATCGATACGCTTCCGGGCAGCTTCCACTCGCTCTCCGAGTCGAAGATCGCACCCATGCTGGTGACCGGCTCCTATGTGAGCTGGCTGATCGAGATCTCGGGGAAGTATCTGGAGGCGGGGCGTCTGTCCGAGATTCGCATGAATCCGTATCTGACGCCGGAAAAGGGCTTGGAGGCGGTGTACAGGTACTCGGAGGTGTATGACGAGCCGGTCACGAATGAGACCGCCCTGATGATCAACCGGCTCTGCATGTCGGACCCGTTCTTCATCTCCTGCGTGGTCCAGAGCGACTACGAGGACCGGGATCTGACCACGCCGGAGGGGGTGGCCGACACGGTGAACCATGAAATCACCGACCGCTACTCGGAAATGTCCAAGACATGGGGGGAGTACATCCAGCTCACCTT
Organism: Desulfobacterales bacterium; assembly: GCA_029940115.1. Taxonomy (GTDB): domain Bacteria; phylum Desulfobacterota; class Desulfobacteria; order Desulfobacterales; family 4be13; genus JAOZRQ01. The sequence continues at coordinate 17,510 of JAOZRQ010000012.1, read as the reverse complement.
GGCCAAGGTGAACGACCGCCACGCGAAGATGATCCTCCTGCATCTCAGCAGGCATTCGGATCGGTACTGGACCCCGAGGGACATCAGGGACGCCTTGGAACTGGAGATTGACACCGACACGATTCGGAGGAAGCTGGATCTTCTGGTGGAGGCGGACGTGATCGAGTGGGGAAGCTCCGACATCCAGTTCAGGGGGTTGCAGGACGGCACCCTGAACCTGATCCTGCGGAACCGGTTCGAGGAGGAGATCGGCACGTTCGTCCCGCCTCCGGATCTGAGGCGGGAGTTCCATGAGGAGATCGAGAGGCTCAAAGAGGACAGGGACCGCCTCCAGGGTGCGCTGAACAACCTCACCGGCAAGGTCGCGGAGGTCCAGATGGCATCCGCGTTCCGCAGCAGGAAGCGTTTCGCGCTCTCCGACTTTTTCAGGGGCGTGAGGGATGCGACCCGGCTGAACATCACCGCTGTGAAAAGTCGGGTTCCGATTCGTCGGGAGGACGGAAAGAGGATGGAGCTCGACATCGTCGCCGAGTCGGACTGCGGCCGGACCGTCATTGTCGAGGTGAAGAAGTGGAAGAACCCCGTCGGCAAGACCGTCGCGGCGGACTTCGCCGAGAAGGTGGGCATCTTCTCGGAACAGAATCCCGAGAGAACGATCCTCCCGGCATTCCTCTCCCTCGGCGGATTCCGAAAGGATGCCCTGAAGCTCTGTCAGAATCAAGGCATCGGAACAGCGGAGCGAATTGAGCATTTCTGATTCCCATCCGGCGAGGCATTGGGGTCGGCATCGGGGTCGGACCACCCTATCTACCTGAAATCACAGTGATGATAACCCTGTCGCCAAAAATAAGCACCTGAACCCCTGCGACCGATTGACAAAGAGAATCCTTCATCAGCGATTTTTTTGGCACGAGCCACGGTTGTACCGTGAGCACCCTTTAAAATAAGCATAGTTCTGCCTTTTTGTATTTCATGACAAACAAAATAAGCTGATTATAGGGAAATGCAAGACTTGGAGATCATGAACACAAAAAATCCCACCAAATCCGTGCTTTCAAAAGATGAGATCACTTTGCATCTGATAGCGAGCGGCGTTATCCGTTTAGCCCAAGTTGCAGAGGATAGAAAACCCCTGACGCTCCCCTATCCGAGGCCGCTCCAAAACGGATTGGACCCAGCGCCCCGATTATGTCCGTGCCTTCCGCAATTATTGCCACATACTCAGCAGGCAGACAAGAGCCATGTTTGAAAAAGATTTTACAACTCAGGCAAAGCGGAATCTCAGGGAGGTGAAAAATGCGTGACCCATCCGCATGGAACAGAAATCTTGTCCGCTGTCTGAAAAAACAGTGGCCGGAAAATGAGATGATGAGACCATCGGAACTCTGCAACATCGAGCTGGGGCCTCATCTGCTCTCCCAACTGGCTCCTGACGCGCCAGCCAAGGCATTGTGGGTGCTCCTGACCGGCTATCCCTTTCCCGCATCCGAATCACAAAACTGGAACCGCACCCAACGAAACAAGCTCGGCAATGCCCGGCATCTCCTCCCTTATTTCAGAGATGCATATCAGTGGGAACGTGCCTTGGAACGCCATCGCCGACTTGATGAACGACTCAGAGTAGGATCGGTGCAGCGAGAAACCCGCCAAACGCAACTGCGCAACTGTTCAAAACTGACAGATTTTCAGATTCTCAGCCCGTGTCGGAAACCAGCGATGTTCGGAGCAGGATATCCGCACTGCCGCTGTTCTGAAAATTTGAAATCCGGTCATCCGGTATTGTTTCGCATTTCGGATTTCCGACCTGACCGGGTCAGCCGGCAAGGTGGGTTCCGTTCGCTGCCCTCATTTTGCCGTTCCTTATGACGTGCTGTCTTCAGTCTGTTTCGTCCCCGTATTCCCTCTCCGTCAAAGCCGGCAACTGCATCAGCGGAAGAATTGCGGGGGAGAGTCCGCACCTGATGCCTATTTTGATCGTTGCGCTTGCTACAATAAAGGAGACACTCCTTTTTGCCTGCAATATTTCTATGTAAGAACCTTTGTTTCCGGCATTTTCATTGAGAACATGACTTCCGACAGGTATTTTCGAGGTCGTGAGATCCTGAAGATGGTCTTTATAGAAATCATCACTCACGGATTCAGAGCCGACGAGAATGCTGCCAATAAACGATCCGTTTGATGTGAGCTCGAAATCGCCAGTGAACAGCCTGTCGAAGCCGAAGTTTTCGAGGATCTGGTTGGCCGTTCCGGTGTAAATGTCATGATCCGTGCCGACAAATATCCCGCCTCCTGACTCACGGAGCGCCAGCGCCTCGTTGATGGTCACGGTTGCCGCTGTGCTGTCGAGCGTGTCGCTTGTCTTGTTGCGGTAAACAAACGAACTGTCCAACACAAACTGGGGCTGATGGTTCTCGGCCCAGTTGTTTAGGGCCCTAAGATCATCCTCGCTCAGAATCGCCGAATCATAGATGGTCGTGTCGAACCATATCTGATGATAGTAACCCTCCGATTTCTCAGCGAGTTTGGCCGCAAGATCGCCGGACATTTGGGTCTGGACAAAATCGACCTTGAATACGCTTCCCTCTTGATAGTTGTTCAGCGCATCTGCGATGGCATGGCGGTAAGCTCCAATCTCTCCAGTTCCCCATCCCCGGGTGGAGTTGAGGTAAAGGATGCTCGTCAGGGCCGATGCAGGACGGGAATCCGCATTGAAGGGATCGGTACCTGCTTCGTATTCCTGAAGCTTGGAGAATTCGTCGCCGTCCGAATCTGCCGATGCGTCCTCGGGGTCAGCAGGGTTCAATCCGTGTTCAGACTCCCAAGCGTCAGGCACGACATCGCCGTCACTGTCCACGCTCATCGGGTCTGTCCCCAGATCGTATTCCTGAGAGTTCGGCAGTCCGTCGTTGTCCCAATCCGCATCGGAATGTTTCACATAGACGCTCACTTTCGCTTTCGCAGTTGTCTCAGGATCAGCATGAGATGTTGCCGTAATCGTGATGACATCTTCCAGACCGGCGGTATCCGGCAACGTGACATTCAACGTCAGCGTCTCTCTTTTGAGTGATCCCACCGTGACGCTTGTCGGGAGAGTCCCCAAAGACCAGCCTTCGGTATCGCTCACAATGATGGTGTAGGTATCCTCAACTGGGCTGTTGTTCACGAGAGAGATGTCAATGGCAACCGTGCCTTCAACTTCTCCGATCATCTGTTTCGGGGTAGCCAAAACCACATCATAGAGAATCTTCGCTTCGCTGGTGACGATCTCCGTCGCGTCAAAGATGTCGGAAAGCTGAACGCCTTCATCCAGTCGGACTTCGTCGCTGTAAATCTCGACTTTCTCCGCCTTGAAGGCATTCTCTGTGACACCTCGAAGATCAACCACACCGCCATGCCCCACGGCAAGGGTGAGCGTCTCTGTGGCTGTTATCGCTTCAGAGCTGAGATTTCTTAGGTCAAGGTTCCAGTTGCGGCCGCCGAATATATTAATTTGTTCAGCTTCCATCTGAGCCGTGCTGCCTGCTATTGCGATATAAGGTTCAACACTTATTATACGGCGAGTTCCATTACCACAGGCACGGAGTGTCCCGTTCGGAACCGTAACCGGTGCTGAAAAAGTCACCCTTCCTCCCAGTCCTCCTGCTGCGCTTTCACCTCTGCCGAAACCGCCAGCACCCGCAAAAATAATGCCGCTGCCCATATTTATCAGTGTATCGTCGGCCAAAAGAATTGTATCGCCGCCGTTACCACCTCTTCCGCTTCCACCATCGGCTCCGCTTATGCCCGAGCCGCCATTTCCTCCGTCAGATGCCGAAGAACCAGAGTCGCATTCCGGTCCGATAGTTCCTTCGTTGGTTATCTTGTCTCCATATATCTCAACAATTCCGCCGTCTCCTCCTCGTGCATTCCCTGCAAAATGATCTCCGCCTCGGCCTGCTTGGATATCGCCATCTTGGGCATTATGAACGATTGGCGCATCCAGTACAATACCTATTCCCGGTCTTCTCAGAGCACCGTCCGCGCCCCAGATTCTTCCGGCGTTATAGACGAAGTCGGATGCTGTCAGTCTCAGGTTTGCCTCCGCAGAACTGAACAACGTACCGGCATTGCAAAGCCCTTTTATCCGGATCATAAAGGGAATGCCTGTCACTGTATGGCCAGGGTTGATGCTTACAATGTCGTTCCCATTCGGAATCCTTGCCGGTGTCCAAATGTTCGGATCGTCCCACGCGCCGCTTCCGTTTGACTGAATCGTCGGGGAGCCACAGTCTATGCCGGCCAACAGAAAAGCGGTGTAGTTGTTGTCGGAAAGGTCGGCGATGACGCCCCCATAGGTGAAATCTGATGGCACAAAGGTCAGACCTGCCTTCCGAGGGGTGATCTTGCCGGCCCAGGCATGATCCACTTCCAGCGTGTAAAACCCGCTGTTGTCCGTTGTCGGCGAGAGGTCTCTCCCCTCAACTTCAAATGTGACACCATCAACGGGGGTTCCGTCTGAATTTCGCACATACCCTGAAATGGTGTGGGGAATCAGACTCGCCGTGTAATCCTGGTTCTGGTCGGATGTGACCTTCGTATAGGTCGTCTCCGAGGGATCAAGATTATGGAAGTTCATCTGCGGTCTCACCGTGCCAGACCAACCATAATCGACGGTGACGCTGTAGGATCCATCGTCACCGGTGGTCGGCTCTCCAAGGATCCCGTTCATCTTGACGCCCGGACGCGGATCACCATTCGCGTATCGAACAAAGCCGGAGATCGTGTAGGTCGGCATCTCCGTCTCATAATTCTGGTCCGCCTGCTCTGAAGTGACATTGGTGTAGTCACGGTTCGGCGGCGTAAAAGCCGACGTTCCGAACTGGGGCGTCACTGTCCCATTCCAGCCGGCGTTCACCTCAACGCTGTAAAAGCCATTGGCATCTGTGGCGGGATTTCCGGGCAAACCGTTCAACACAGCCCCTTCAATGCCAACCCCGGTTGTTGTCCGAACAAACCCTGAGATGACCGGCTCCTGAGTTCCTCTGCCGGTCAGTTGAATCGTCATCGTCGGCGTGTCCAGATCATCGGAACTGAGCGGAGTCGTCGCGTTCTTGTCTCCTGATGAGACCGGGGAGAATACAACACCAAAACTACAGCTTTCTCCGCCTCTCAGGATCGCGGCACAGGTGTTGTTCTGAATGCTGAACTCTCCGGAATCCGCACCCGTCAGTGCAATCGGATCCAACTTGAGGCCCGCACACCCATTCTCCGTGTTGGTGACGGTGAATGTCTGGGCAGGTGAGGAGGTGCCGACAGAGAGGCTTCCGAAATCCCGGGAACCCGGATTGACGGAGATGTTCCGTGCAGATGCCGCGAGAACGGCCGCTTCGAGGTTCAGGCGGCCTGCGCCGCAATCGATGGCAGGTGCCCCGATGTCGTCTGCGGTATCCCTTAGAATCGTTCGCAGCTCATCCGGAGTGGCACCTGGACAGATCGCCCGCAGAATGCCGATTGCGCCAGTCACATGGGCGGCAGCCATGGAAGTGCCTGCACATCCTCTGTACTCACTGTCCGTATCAGAGTGAGTGCTGATCAGTGCCCTGTTCGCTTGAAACTCTCCGCCCGGCGCGGCAAGGTCAATCTCGCTGCCTTTGTTCGAGTAATCCGCTTTCTGATCGTTTCGTGTGGTTGCGGCCACCGCTATCACGTTCGGATATTTGGCAGGATAACGAACCGCTTCGTTTCCGTTTGCCCAGTTTCCCACAGATGCCACGACTGGCACATTGTTGTTCACCGCATAATCAATCGCGGTCTGGAGAGGCGGAAAAGGAAAAGGCACCCCAAGACTCAAATTAATGACTGTGGCACCATTATCAACTGCATAGGTGATCCCTTGGGACACGATGGCGACATTTCCAGACTGCCCTGCGTCCAGAACCTTCACAGGCATGATGCGACAGTCGGGACATACGCCGGCGATGCCCGTGTTGTTGTTCGTCTCTGCCGCGGCAATGCCAGCAACAAGTGAACCGTGTCCGTTGTCATCCGATGGATCATTGTCAGTGTTCACGAAGTCGTATCCGCCTGCAACAATTTTGGACGCCAGATCCTCGTGGGTGAACCTTATACCCGTGTCGAGAAATGCCAGCACCTGAGATGATGTGTTCACAGGAACATCCCAAGCTGTTGCGGCACGGATAAGGTTCATATTCCATTGATCCGTGTTGAACAAAGGGTCATTTGGCACCCCTTCCGCATACACGAAATAATTGAATTCGGCATATTCGACCGCGGCTGAGTCTGAAAAGGCGGCTTTGATCGCCTCCACATCGCTGTCAGACGGAAGCTTGAGCAGGTATATCCGAGACATCGCCGAATCTGCATTAGCAACATCTCCGAATAGCGGAACCGCTTCTGCCACGTCAAATTCAGCCATCAACGCATCCAACCCCGCGTTGCCGGTGGATGCCACACCAAACGATTCAGGGGGATCATACGCCAGCTTGATGGCGATCTCATCCGCCACATATCTCCTGGCATCTTGGGCATGAACCGACGGATACACAATCTCAAAATCTTGGGCATGACCCACTCCGATGCTGACATTTCCCATAAACGCGATCCAAAACAGAATCACTATGGTTTTGCCGATTTTATCCTTCCATTTTTTCATGACGAACTCCTTTTCCTTATTCTCAAGAACTTAGATTAACTTCATAAATTCCGATTCCAACCATTGCTCCATCAATGACGCTATCACCTCCTTTTACTTGCCTCTGAACCGCAGATTTTCTCAGATTGCTTTGATTTCGCAGGACAAATCTGTGCAATTCCTCCAATCAGCGTCAATCTGTGGTTCAAATCCCTTTTGTCATCCTTATATGCCAAAGAAATTTTTTTCTTATGCAACTTTTTTGAATCGCAGAACAAATCTGTGAAATCCTTA
>JAOZRQ010000012.1:7162-10485 GCA_029940115.1 Desulfobacterales bacterium | reverse complement strand
AACTTTTTTGAATCGCAGAACAAATCTGTGAAATCCTTATTAATCAGTGTCAATCTGTGGTTCAGAGTCTCATGCAAACTTCTGAACCGCAGATTGACTCTGATTGCACCGATTCCGCAGAACAAATCTGTGAAATCCATCCAATCAGCGTCAATCTGTGGTTCAAATCCCTTTTGTCATCTTATATGCCAAAGGAATTTTTTTCTTATGCAACTTTTTTGAATCGCAGAACAAATCTGTGAAATCCTTATTAATCAGTGTCAATCAGCGATTCAAATCTTTTTGTTTGTAGTTCCGCCTTTAGGCGGTGCAACCCCGCCTAAAGGCGGAACTACAAACTTGGGCCTGAAAGCAACATCGCTGAGGGTCCAGTGGAAGCAGAGATGGTCCGTCTCCCATCTCCCCAGCTTGCTGAAAACAGGTCGCTCTGCTCATCGTCGAGGCTTTCGTTTGAAAAGGAGAGGGCACTACGCTCCAATCCGCCGCCGAAAAAGGAGAGCCTTGCCAAGGTGAGTGCGTCCGGCGAGCGGAAGCAGAAATCCCATATGCAGGAGACCTCCGGCAGGCTGATCACATCTCCTCCGGGTGCATTCAACACCAGGTCGCCAGTCTCTTTCCGATGTTCCGAACCTTCCTTAACATATAGGAGCAGAAATTCAACGCAGTGTGATCATAACGGAGCCTGAAACGAAACGCGGCCAGGTTCCTGAAGGAATGCCTCTGTGCATCGCTTTGGAGACCTGAAACCATCACATCCAGATCCATCGCATCCTTTGAGCCGATGGCAGACGCGGCCGAACTGAAGGATAGCCCCATGGCCCACAACTGACGGTTAAAGGATGCCGCCGCATAAAGGACACGGAAGCATATGATGAGTCGTTTTCTTTGCGTGATCATGTTGAATTCCTTTTATCAGGGAAACCCGGTTTCTGACACCTTGGCGCATCACCGAGACCTGATCGCCCAGTTCCCTGAACGCGAAACCGGGTTTCTTTGTGACTGCTGTTTGTATGTGATCCATTCTGTTGAAAGAAGCGTTTCACTTTTCCCTTTTGCTTATCCTTAATATGTGAGGGATGATCTTTTCTTATGGCATCCATGCAAAAAAAAATCGGATTTTGACACTATATTGTCATTCTTGAGAAAGCAGGAATCGACTGCACCCCCGTCTGAACCGGGATTCGCAGGATTCGGGGATTGCCAGGATGAGCCGGCCATCCCGGCCATCCTCAAATCTTGGGAATCCCGGTTCAGACAGAGACCGCTTTGGAATTTGACAGAAATCGATCTTGGATTACGGACATAGAAGGGAATGCGTTGCCCTCGGAATGGATCGGTTCGTCAATCACTTCCACATATGACTACTGTACAACTTATTACAGAGACGCTGATGGGGATGGCTCTGGCGATCCGGAAGATCAGATAAGGGTTTGCAATGGGGAAGCACCTGATGGTTATGTGGTAGATGCCACGGACTGCGACGATACCGATCCAACAGAAAACGACAATTGTGGCGAAACTTCAACCAGCATATTCTATCCCCCGCCTGCTGACAACACACCACCGAACTTGTCACTCATCGGAGTTCCTGATGGGGACTCGGAAGATATATATCTCATCGGAGGGGATACTGACGGCTACATCTGTGACGCCTCTTGTGATTCCGGGAGACCCATCATCAGAATCAGTGACGGCCAAGGCGTCATTGAGATTAATAATGCCACCTATGAAGGTGACAATTGCGATGCAGATGATCACGGAGATCCTGTTGAATCCTCCGAATCTTTGTCTAGGAAGGAACTGAAAGATTGGGCCCTCGGAGGCATTGTCGGATATGTGCATGACGATGCATACAACATTGTCAATGAGAGGCTCGACATCACCCTCAAGGATGAGAGAGGGGATGATGTCTGGGTCTATTACAACGATTTCATAGGCATCTATTATGTTCCTTGGCTGATTGAAGGCACATACACCCTAACCGTCGAGGCTTCAGGATACCATCCGGCCTCTGCTGATGTGAATGTGGGGAAAAGAGCGAAAAGAAAGGATATGGAAATGACGCCATGCCATGATGACACCTGCTCCTCTTTCATCAGCGGAAACTGATTTGTCGAGAATCACAGCGATTTTTTGATTATTGGAGAGGGTTGGAGAAAATCGATTCCCGCTTGCGCGGGAATGACAGGCATGGGGTTGTCCGGAATCAGCGGTTCAGAATTTCGCATCCACCCTGCTCCCGCCGGATTGCCAAATCCGGCGGGCGGCCTGGATTTGGCAATCCAGGCCGAGCGAGGCTCAGTGATCGTGATAATGCGGTGCGGTTGTGGAAACCCGATTTGCCTCAATCCCATGCAGTTCAACATGTGGGGACTGAAGATCGGAAACATCTTGGGTTCTTATTGCGCTATCCGCGTCCACAAACGCCAAAATGATCTGCTTCAGCACTCTCAAAATCCGAAAAATGTCGAAAATGTCGTCACGCGTCGCAATGTAGGGCTCGCTGATGGCGTACTGTTTGCCCTGCAGGGTCATAAAGAACCAATCACGCCCTTTGACATAGCATCCGCACACAGGGTGGCGATGTTCGCTGAGTTCCTGGGCGACCAACATTGCCGCCAGAGTCTGGGCGGCCGGATCGCCTTCAGGATTCTTCTCCTTTTTGTATTCCTGAAAACAGAAGTAGGGCCTTTTCGGGACGCGCACCCCGGATGCGATCATTCCATCAGGTCTGCCTCGCATCTCAATCTCCCCGACGATCCCCGAAAACGGTCTTTCCGCGAAAAAGTTGCACTTCCGGCTGGTGTAATTCACAAAGGCCATGACGGGCCCGACAAAGTTGTACGCCAGCTCCGTCTCATTCCAGTCATCCACGCCGACGATCAATTTTTCCCGCAAGGTGAGGAGCACCTGCCGTTCAAATTCGGAAATGTCGCTTTGTCCCTTCAACCACTCATCCAAGCTGGAACAGGATCTGATCTGCTCAAGACCGAAGGTGCTGTCCAGTTGCGGCAGAGTGCAGTTTTTAAACAGTAAGAGCCGGCACCCTTGTTCTTCGGGCGTCGTCATGTCAGCGATCTCTTCCGTATCATCTTCTCTCTTTCTCATCGTATGTCCCTTCGAATCGTCGTCTGAATCCGACTGAAAAACATTCCTCAAACCTGAAAGATACTGATTATAACGCTTTTCGGAGAGGCCGCGTTCGGTCCGTGAACATGCCCGTGAACGTGAACGTGCCCATGAACGTGAACGTGCCCATGAACGTGCCCATGAACGTGAACGTGCCCATGAACGTGAACGTGCCCATGAACGTGAACGTGCCC
>JAOZRQ010000012.1:3025-7062 GCA_029940115.1 Desulfobacterales bacterium | reverse complement strand
CATGAACGTGAACGTGCCCATGAACGTGAACGTGCCCATGAACGTGAACGTGCCCGTGAACGTGCCCGTGCCCGTGAACGTGCCCGTGCCCGTCGCTCATGAACATGAACGGGCACAGGCCTCCTCTAAATCCGTTACAATCGGAAAAATCTCCTCAATCCCCATTTGCTCAAGTTTTTCCTGAAAGTATGTCTGAGAGTACACATAGTATCTCTTTTGTGTCTTGAGGAAACCTGAACAAATTAATATCTTTTATTATTGTCTTTTCCTTTCTTTTCAAAAGGGAAAACCGCCAAACCTCACCAATGGTTATGGCCCCATACAACTTTTCCGGGGCGTCTGTCTCCTCATACTTGTCCAAGGCGATCATTTCGGCAGCCAGCTGATTGAACCCCCTGTCCAAGTCACCTTTTTTGGCCTCAACAACAATCAGATCCGCCTTTGATCGAATCAGATAATCTATCACACCATTCAATCGGTCATCCACATCGATTGGATATTCCACATTCAATTTGGCATCTATCTCCAAAATCGCCTCATGGAGCAAAGGAGCAATCATAAACTCCCGTTTGGCAATTTCCGAGTTTGTCGTGATTTTGGGCAACAACCGATGGTGGAAATTTTTTATCCTGTCAACTGTGCCTTGCTCTATGTCAGACACCAAGGGGAATGACATTTCCTGAAAATCCAGACCATAGCCAAGTTCAGAAATTATTTCCTCAGAGGGATTGCTCATATTGAAATAATCACTGAAGGAGTACCGTTTTCCTTCCACAAAAATTGATTTGCTCATCATTCAAATTCCTTACATGCCACTATAGGTTGCATGGCCCGACGACCTCCGATGACATTCTTTTCTGAGGGATAAGGTCGGGCTGACATCTGACCATCCAGAAGTTTATGTCTCACTGAAAGGCACAAAGGCACAAAGAAAAGGCGAAGATGTGAGTGCAGGACAAAAAGTTGTAGTGGGGTTCCAAAGATGGTGGTCATGGTTTTCGGCAAAATCCTCAATGCTGGTGTCAACGGCAATCTCATCAATGTCAAGATTGTCCCATGGATCATCATCCGCCTTTTTCTCTCTTATTTCGCAGGATATGCCTTCCCTCAAAAATCATCACAGCCTTAAAAAATGCCGCCGGCATCCGAGACAAACATATCCCCCAGCACCCTCCGGGTGAAAATGCGGGTCTGCCCATAACCGATGGTTTCGATCATGTATTCGATGTCCCGGTCATATCCCCTCTTTTCCCAGTTTCTGATCCACCTTCGCACCGCGGGACTCCCCGCATTGTGATCCATGAGGGCAAACAAGACATCCCGCTCCCCGTATTTCTTGTATCGGTTGAGCAGCTCCTCTCTGCACCATCTCGCACCCAAGCGGATGCTCCGGCCCGGATCGACAAGAAACGCCTTCATTGAACGGATTCCGCTCCTTTTCAGCAGGTTCCACCGCTCATTCAACACCTGGAATGTGCGTGGCATGAACTGAAAAAGCCCGAATGCGGAGACCACGGAAAGGGCGGTGGGGGAGAACCGGCTCTCTCGTCGCATGATGCTGTACAACATTTCCGGCCGCACATTGTACAGCGAGCTGTTTCTCATGATCTCGCTTTTGAAGACCGGCGGATACGCGGTGGGCAGGTAGCGATTGTCCCTCTGGGGCGCGGATCCGACTTGGTGATATTCGCCGGCCAGCATGACCATGGTCATCACAAACGGCCAATCTTCTGCGGCCTCTCCGATCATCCCCGCGATTTGGAACAGGTTCTGGCTTGAAGGGGCGACCTCCTTTGCTGAAAACGCATCCTGACGCAATGAGAGGAGCAACCCGAGTGATGCCATATGCATATCCAGTCTTTCCAAGGGCATCTGTTCGATCCGCTCTGTCGGAAACTGCCTCACAAGTGCCTGTTCCGCGTTCAGGGCCGCTTGATAAAGCCCGGAATCAAGGGCGGCCTTTAGCCGGCGATGGTAATCTGAAATCGGAGAGATCTGATTGTCCCTCAGACTGTTGTTGAAAGCGTCGCTCAATTCCGAGCGGGTCTTTCCATCAGGCCAAAGGTGCCCTTTTGCCCGGTTTCCCATATTGAGATGCATTCTTGCCCGGACTGCAAAGTGGTGAAAAGGGCTGTCCGCGATAATCTGCCGAAAATAGGTTCGGGCCTCTTCCGGCTTGCCGGTCTCCTCACATATGCGGCCCAGCCAGAACAAGGCGTTGAAGCGCATGGGCCCATCCGGCCGTTTGGCCATGAGTGCCTTCAGAAGCTCAATCGCTTCCCTTGTATTCAGGTTGCCGCCCTCTTCGTACCGTCTCAGCGCGGGATAGAAGTGGGCAGAGTCTATTCGGTCATTCTCTCCCTCAAACGCTCTCAGGCGCTCATAATATGCCAATGCCTGTTCCGAATCCCCCTCATTTTCATGATGCTTGGCGAGTTGGTACAAGGCGTCGTCGTGAAGCTGGCCCGCGGGGAATGTCCTGACAAGCAACAGCATGTCGCTTTTGAATGCCTCCGGGTTTCTCCCCGTTCCTCTGCGGTTGTTCTCAAGGGCCCGTTCATAAAGTGCGCGCTGGGCGATTTCAGGGTCCGCCGCGTCATCATGCACGGAACCGAGCAAGGCGGTGATTTCGGCCCGCGGGTCACGCCTTTTGCGCATGATTTTCGCCTGATGCAAACCCGCGTCTGAACGAGTCTCTCTCTTCTTGCTCTGCCTGAGCCTTTTGAAAATGGCAAAGGCCTTCTCATATTGTTTCCGCGCGTACAGGCGCTTTGCCCACAACATATCTGCCTGCTCACGGGAGATTCCCGTGTTCTCGGACATGATGCGTGTTCCCATCGGATCGGGCGCGGGCGATCTCGCGACCTGAAGATAGTCGAGAAAATACGCTCCGGCCAAGGCATTTTTCCCCAAATCCATTGCGAGATAAGCGATCTGTTTGGGAATGGCTTCCTGGATCTGGGGCAATGTGGAGAGAAACGCGCCTCGTTCCGGGGGAGAGAGGATGCCCAAAACTGGCGGCGCATCCTTTATTTGATCATAAAGTTGGACGAGGCGCATGAATTCCTTGTCCAAGGGCATTCGTGCGGTTCCCTCCAGATGCTGGCTTCCCGCATACGCTGACCCCTGACCCCTGAGCCCCAAAGATTCAAGCCATCGTGCCAATGCGATGATTGCGATCCCACTCCCGAATCTGCCGTCCTGATGCGGATCCGTTGCGGCCCATTCAACGACTTCCTGATAGGCTTCGAGGGCGTCTGAAACCTCTCCTCGGGTTCTGAAGACTTCGCCCGTCAGAAATGTCTGCAACGGTCCCATGGGATCAGACGCGCTGAATCGCTTTGCCATATCCTCTTTTTTCAGGCGGATGGCCCGGCTCCTGTCTGCCACGGCTGCCAGCAACTCCTTGCAGGTCACCTCTCCAGAAGCATCTGCGGGATGAAGGCTCCGCATGAAAAAGACCGTGACCAGAACTGTGGTCAAACACCACGATGTGAAAGTTTTTGTCATCATAATCACCCAGCATGTTTGACAAAAGGGACTTGCCAAGTCAGACAAAATGCTTGGGTTCCCTTTTGAGTCTGTCATTCCTGCGGAAGCAGGAATCCATTCTTTGTCATCAATCCCAAGTGGAATTTTTCTGATTGAGTTTTACTGTCTCATATGGTATCAGGAGACTGGTGGGTATGCAAACAAATTTTGTTCCAAGTTTTCTGGAAAGGAAACCCGGCTTTTTCTCGCAGGGAGTCAGTCCGTTCGGGGAAAAGCCGGGTTTCTGGCGAGCGGAAAGAAACCCGGCTTTTTCTCGCAGGGAATCGGCCCGTTCGGGAAAAAGCCGGGTTTCTGGCGAGCGGGAAGAAACCCGGCTTTTTCTCGCAGGGAGTCGGCCCGTTCGGGAAAAAGCCGGGTTTCTTGCTTGGACACAGAAACCCGGCTTTTTCTCGCAGGGAATCGGCCCGTTCGGGGAAAAGCCGGGTTTCTGGCGGGAAGAAACCCGGCTTTTTCTCGCAGGGAGTCGGCCCGTTCGGGAAAAAGCC
>JAOZRQ010000012.1:0-2925 GCA_029940115.1 Desulfobacterales bacterium | reverse complement strand
GGGTTTCTTGTTTTCAATTACATGATGAGAAAGGAAATGATGATATGAGTTTTTTGGAAAAAAATATTCAGAACATAAAACCGCCGGATGCAGGGGTATATGCTGCGGCCAAAGAGCGACTGCGAAACCAAGCCCGTCCTGCGGGAAGCTTGGGAATGCTGGAAGATGTGGCCGCAAGGCTTGCCGGCATCTTCGGCACGTTGGACGTGAGGCTGGAGAAGAAGCGGGTTGTCGTGTGCGCGGGGGATCACGGGATCTGCGCGGAAGGTGTCAGCCTGTTCCCGTCTGAGGTGACTTCGCAGATGGTTTGCAATTTTGTCAAAGGGGGCGCGTCCATCAACGTCATTGCCCGTCATGCCGGCGCGGATGTCACCGTGGCCGACCTTGGGGTGGACGGGGAGTTTGATCCGGATCTCCCCATATGTCACAAAAAGATCCGCAAAGGAACCTCAAATTTCGCCAAGGGATCCGCCATGACTAGGGATGAGGCGGAAAGGAGCATTGAGGCCGGCATCCAAATCGTGGAGGAACTTCTGACGGACGCTCCCATTCACCTCCTCGCTCCCGGGGACATGGGCATCGGAAACACCACCCCATCCACTGCGATCATTGCGGTCTATTCGGGACTCCCGGTCCCTCAGCTGACAGGAAGGGGCGCGGGCCTGACCGACGATGGTCTGGATCAGAAGATCACGGCCATTGAAAACGGACTGGCCCTTAACAAGCCGGATCCGGGGGATCCGATGGATGTGCTCGCCAAAGTGGGTGGTTTTGAGATCGGGGGCATCGCGGGCCTTGTGATCGGGGCGGCCGCGCACGGCATCCCTGTGGTGTGTGACGGGTTCATCTCCACCGCCGGCGCGCTGATCGCGTGTGAACTGGCCCCGGGGAGCAGGGATTATCTTTTTGCAAGCCACAACTCTGCGGAGGCGGGCCACAGGTTCATGCTTGATCATCTGAAGTTGGCACCTCTCTTGGACCTGAAATTGCGACTGGGGGAAGGAACCGGCGCGGCCCTTGCCATGGAACTGATGGACGCGGCGACTCGCATGCTCTCTGAAATAAAGACCTTTGAAGAGGTTGCCATTGAGGATGCCCAAGAATAAGGTCCCCTACGCGCATCAATAGATTGTTGCCCAAAAAAAACGTCAGACAAACAAAGCTTGCAATTCTGAAACAAACTCCACATACAGAATTCTCACCTGTTTTGCTCCTCCCAGAGATTTGCAAATCTGATTTCAGGCTAAAGACTGGCACGATTCCCGAACCCCGTCCGGCGCGGCCTTCCGAATCTGCGGCCATTCGGGGAGTCGGCAAGGACAGGGTTTGCGGTCTTAGCTTGATGCGTATGGCTACCCCACCAATTTGACCCTTTCGATCTCCTCCCGGAACTGAGCAGCGGAACCGAATCTCTTCTTCACATCTTTCCGCAGAGAGCGATCCACGAGTTGGGCCAGCGGTTTGGGAACACCCGGATTTTTCTCAGCCACGGGAATCGGTTGCTCTTCCAAGACAATCAGGACAGGGTCTTTCGGTTTTTTCCGAAAGGGAAGTTCCCCTGTGAGCATCTCGTAGAGCGTCAGCCCCGCGGAGTAGGTGTCCGCGGCCTCTCTCACGTTTTTGAAATCCATGATCTGCTCCGGCGCCATGTAAATCACCATATCGGAAAGCTCACCCTGTTCGGTTATGGTTGATCCGCCGGCATCAGAGTATGCCTTGGCCATTCCGCAATCCGCGAGTTTGGCCATTCCGCTCTGGGCCAAGAGGATATTTGCCGGTTTTATCGCGCGATGGATATGCCCGCTCTGGTGAAGATGTTCAAGCCCCCTGAGAATGTCTGCGATCACCTTGCAGGCAGCCTTGGACGGAACCGGTCCCTTCTGTTTTTCAGTGAATTGGCGGATATTCCCGCCTTCCATGAACTCCGAGACCATGTAGTTCCCTCCCTTGTATGTCCCTTGGTTCAGAACCCGAACGATGTTGGGATGAATCACCTTCTCCATCGCTTTTATGCCGCGTGAAAATCTGTTCTTCGCTTTTTCGCTGGTATCTTCCATGAATATGATCTTCAAGGCCATGATCCGGGACGTCAGCTTGTGGACTACGGCATAGACCACCCCCGGCCCCCCGGTGCCGATCTCATGCAGCACCCTGTAATCATCTATCTCGCTCAGAGCCGACGGGATTCTCAGCATGTCAAAACAGTCATCACACAAATAGGCTGCCTCCTTGAGTTCATAAGCCATGCCGTCCAGATTGGCTTTGTCGGAAAGATCGGCCATGCACTCGGAACACGCGGCAGGAAAAATTTTTTCCGTTTTCTCCTCTTTAAAGGCAAACTCATCATCCCACCAGAGAAGTGCCTCTTCTTCCTCCATGTCATTGAGATTCACGCCGATCTCCGTCATTCCCACTTTTATGACATCCCCATGTTTCAGTTCTGTCCGGCCCACCCGCTTCTCGTTGACTTTGGTGCCGTTGCTGCTGCCGAAGTCCCTGATGTAGCATTTGGGCGGAGCGATCTCAAGCATGAAATGCTTGCGAGAGACATATCTGTCCTCTTTGCTCAACCTGAAATGCGCGTCTGTGCCGCGCCCCACCAGAAAGGTATCCGGCTCGGTAAATTCAAAGGTCTTGCCTTTTCCTGGTCCCTGTTCGATTTTCAAAGAGACATTCACGTCTTGCTGATTTTCAAGACCTGCCCAAATGGATAAGTCCTGATGGCCGCCTTTCTCGACCTTTAAGTTAAAAGCTGTAGGCTGTAGGCTGTAGGCTGTAAGCTGTAAGCTTTATGGTTCCGGGTAACTTGCAGATTACAACTTGTAGCTTAGACATCCTTTATTTTACCTGAAAAGTGGTTCACACTTTTCGGTAAATATTCGGTAAACCCCGTGCTCGCTCCCGCCGGATTGCCAAATCCGGCGG
>JAOZRQ010000249.1 GCA_029940115.1 Desulfobacterales bacterium | reverse complement strand
TCTCTCCCGACAGAAAAAAAGCCGGGTTTCTTTGCTCGCTCATTTTTTTGTCCTGTACATAAGGATAATAGCTTGTCAATGAAGAAACGTGGCTTCCCTCTATTCTGGATAGGAGCCCCAGAACTCAGAACGAACCCAAAACCCAGAACCCAGAAAGGATTCCAATGATCATATCAAACTACTGGGCAGACAATTATGTTGAGAAACAGCGCGCGGCAAAAGAGGCCATGAAACTCCTCCGACCGGGCCAGCGGGTCTTTATCGGCTCTTCCTGTGGGGAGCCTCAGCATCTGGTCAAGGCCCTTTCAGAGACATCAGGCTACACCGACCTTGAAATTGTGCGTCTGCTCACACTGGAAAACGCGCCATTGACGCTGACTGCGAACAAGGCAATGAGCCACAGCCTGAACATCCGATCTTTTTATCTCGGTTCCGCGGGAACCAAGGCCCTCGCGGAGAACATGCGCTTCATCACCCCCATGAATCTTTCCGAGATTCCCCGTCTCTTCAAGACCCACCGACTCCCCATCCATGCGGCCCTGATCCAAGTGACGCCGCCGGATGATTTCGGATGGATGAGTCTCGGCGTGTCGGTCGATATCACCATGGCGGCCGCGCTCTCCGCAGACGTGGTGATCGCCCAAGTCAATTCCAACATGCCCCGAGTGCTGGGTCAGAGCTTTATCCATGTCAATGATGTGGATGTGATTGTGGAACATGACGAGGACCTGCTGACCTTCGGCAAGGCCCCGGAACTGGAGGCCGCGAACACCATCGGCCGGCAGATTGCCCGGCTCATCGAGGATGGTTCCACCATCCAGATCGGACTGGGGACCACATCCGAGTCGAGCCTTCTCGCGTTTTCAGACAAGAATGATCTCGGGGTGCATACCCGTTATTTGACAGACGACCTGATGCACTTGGTCTCCAAAGGCGTGATCACCAACCGGAAAAAGGGGTTCAATGATGGGAAGCTGGTGGCCAGCGGCGCGATCGGGACCCAGATGCTGTATGAATATCTGGATGACAACCCCTCCATCGAGTTTCACCCATCCGATTATGTCAACGATCCCGGAGTGATTGCCCGCCACAACAAGATGGTCGCCATGAATGTGGCCATGGTCATGGACCTCACCGGCCAAGTCTCGGCGGACGCGGTGCCGTTCAATTATTTCTCCGGCATCACCGGCATGGTGGACTTCATGAGGGGCGCGGCCCGTTCCGAAGGCAAATCCATTCTGATGCTCACCTCAACCTCCTTGGATGGAAAGAAGAGCCGCATTGTTCCCAAGCTTGACACAGCGGTGGTGGTTCCCCGGGGGGATGTCCAGTATGTGGTCACCGAATACGGCGCGTTCAACATGTTCGGAAAGAGCCTTCAGGAGCGGGCCATGGGCATGATCAGCATCGCGCATCCCGATTTTCGGGACGAGCTCTTTTTCGAGGCCAAGAAGATGGGGTTGCTCGCGGCGGAGCGGACCCTGAAGGAGTCGCTCCTCGGGGTCTATCCGGTGAAACTGGAAGAGGAGATGAATATAGACGGCGAGACCGTGACAATCCGGCCAGCAAAACCGGTGGATGAGAGACGGATCCAGGAGCATTTCTACACGCTTGACAAGGATGACGTGATTGCAAGATTTTTCCATGAAAAGACCGCGTTTGTCCGGGATGACATGGAAGTGATGTTTCAGGTGGATTATGTCAAGGATCTGACCATTCTTGCCCTGATCGGCGAGTTCGGCTTCGGCAAGGTGGTCGGCGTGGGGAACTATCTCCTGAACCCCTCGAACAACATGGCTGAGGTCGCCTTCTCCATCAGCAGGGACTTCCAGGGGAAGAGACTCGGCAGGATTCTGATGAAGAAGCTCTCCGAGGCCGCGATGGAGAACGGCATCTCCGGCCTGTTCGCGCTCACGTCTCCCACCAACAAGGGGATGATCCGACTCTTCAAAAGCCTGCCCTACAAGGTGAAGACCCGGTTCGAGGAGGATATGGTGGTGCTGATGTGTTCGTTTGATGAGATGGAAGAGTGAGTTTGTAGTTCCGCCTAAAGGCGGAACTACAAACTTTTTCGGTTCATTTTTTCTTGCATACAAGCTCTCAAACCACAACAAGTTGGGGAATCCTTATGGCAGAGAAAGCTTTCGAGGTGCGTGTTTCTGACTCGCTTCTCAGTTACGGTCTCACCCGGAATGAGATCCAGCATCGCATTGCCGAGTGGATGGTCTTCTCTTTGTTCACAGAGGGCCATGTCTCTTCCGGGAGGGCGGCACGTCTGCTGAACATGAGCCGGGTCGAATTCATATGTCTGCTCAATGCCCGCGGCATTGCCTACATAAATTACACTCCCGAAGAGTTGGAGGAGGAATTTGAGGCGGTGCGGACACTGAACGTCAGGAATTTGTGATGATATGATTGTCGTCTCCAACCCCGCTGATCGGACTGGCTTCGATCCGACGTTTTGACCTGCTCCGCCGGCTTTTCGGTGAGATTCGCATCGCTCAAGGTGTGCATGATGAAGTGTTTGCAGTCGGACATGGGGCGGATAACGCAAAATACGAACTGAAAGAGGCGGAATGGATACATACTGTCACGGTCGGAGACCGTCTGGCGGTGGAATGGCTCCACATGCGGACGATCACAGCCCGGAGCCTGAATGCGTGGTTATCCCCAGACGATGCCCATCCGTTGACATGCTGACGGCACCACTCTCGGCAGTCTGATATATCTCGCATCCCCGTCTCTCATATCTCTCCATGACCGACGGATGGGGAAATCTGCCGCCAGTTCCTGCGGATATGATGATGTATTCGGGATCCACCGCGTCCAGAAATCTCTCGCTACTTGAGGTCCTGCTGCCGTGGTGCGGTGCGATCAGCACGGCGCTTTTCAGGCGATCCCCTGCCATCGTGACCAGTTCCGCTTCGGCCTCGGCCTCGATGTCTCCGGGAAAGAGAAAGGATGTGTCGCCGAATGTCACCTTTGCCACAAGGGAATTGTTGTTCTTTCTTTTTCGCCATGTCTCATTTCTGTCGTTGAAACTTGGCGGCGGATAAAGCACTTCCACACGCACCCCGTTGATCTCGTCCGGTATCCGCCATATCTCGCCGATCCCGAGGCAGGGGATATGATTCTTTCTGATGATTTTCATCCATTCATGATAGGTCGGCGAATCCGACTCATCGCCGCTGGTGCGGACTTCTCGCACATTGAAATTCCGGACAATGTGCAAGAGCCCGTTCAGGTGGTCACTGTCAGGATGGGAGAGGAGGATCGCATCCACGGTCTTGATCCTTTTGGAGAGGAGAAAGGGGCCAACGATATTCTCCCCCACGTCAAATTTTGAGCGATCCGGGAACCCGCCGCCGTCCATCAGAAAGCAGGCTCCTCCGGGTGTCTCCACAAGTGCGGAGCTGCCTTGGCCCACGTCAATCACCGTGACCCTGAGATCATCATGCCAGAATCGTTCATGCAGCCAGTACCCCGCGTCAGCGGCAAAGAGAAGGATGACGCATGTCGCGACAGCTTTTGCCCGTCTTCGCCTGGAGTGATCGTCTGCCTCGGATGTGTCGGATGGAATGGTCACAAGTTGCAACCCTGCCCATAACAATATGTAACATCCTGATATTTCAAGGTAAGTCGGCGTAATCGTTTCAATGGTGTTCGCCATCACAAATGCGCTGACATGGATGCTCATCGACGCGAGTTGCTGGCTGAAGGGATAGAGACATACAGCAATCAGTCCCAAGGGTACAACAACAAACCCGATGACGGGGATGAAAATGAAGTTTGCAAAAAGCCCCGTCAGCGTCACGTTGTTGTAACAAAGCATGATAAAGGGGAGTGCGCCGAGAGTGGCAAAGAGCGAAACCAAAAAAAAGGAGAATATCCCCTTCTGTTCCTTTCTTATCTGATGATCCTCCATGCTTTTGCTCCCATATATCTTGGAGTGACCATATATGATTGAAAAAACAGAAGCGAATGAGAGTTGAAACGAAATTGAAAAGAGAGAGGGCGGATGGATGAGAAGAATCAGCATGGCTGCGGATGCCAGCGTATTCATGGGTATATTCTCCTCATCATCAAATTGAAACGCCATCAGAAAAACCACAGACATGATCACGGCCCTTTGGGTGGAAGTGGAAACTGAGGTTCCGACAAACAAAGCGTAACCAAGAGCCGGAAACCAACATAATATTGCCAGTCCCCTTTTTTTTTCTGTCAGCGTGTGCCAGAGGGATGGATTCGGCAACCCGCAGAAAAAGACCAATCCAAATGGCACCAGAAATATGACGGTCGCAATGATCGCCGTCGGAGTGAGAAGTGAGTCGGACATCCCGGCAAGCAGACCGTAGCCGACTGTCGGAAACAGGGAGACGACCGCTGCCCCCTTTTTGGATATCAATTGCCAATCGAGAGATTTGAAACGGGAAAACACCCATCGGAAGAGGGCAAATGCAACGCCCACGATGATGCCGACATGGAGTCCCGATATGGCGAGAAGGTGGGCAATTCCCGCATGGCTGAAGTCCTCCCGCATCTCCTCCGAGATTTCACTTTTGTCGCCTATGATCAGCGCTTTTAATACGCCCACATGCTTCCCCGGCCCGGTCTCCTCGATCAGATCAGAAATCTCCCTGCGGAATCTCTCCAAGCCCCCGATCTTCCCCCTCTCCAGCACTTCAAACAGGCCCGTCAAGGCTCCGTAAACCGACGCGGTGGCCCATAATTTCCGAAAGGCCATGTATCCTTCATAGTCGAAGGACCCGGGGTTGCCGAAGTTTCTGATGCGTTTGATCCGGCTGACAAAGGAGACTTTATCCCCCGCGGACAATTCTTCAGAAGGCTGTTCCCCCAAAGTCACACGGATATCTCCGGTGACCGGTGTCCGCTTGCCCAGTTTTTCGACATGCAAGACGAACTTCAGCCGATCTTCGTCCTTTATCGGCTTTTCGGCGATTCTGCCGGTGATGATCCATTTATGCCCGTCTGCATAATGGATGACATGATTGGGGGGAAATTCAGGGGAGACATAAGGTTGCAGGGAGAGGTGGCCGTAGGCAAAAAAGAGGATCACGAGAGAGAAGAACGCCGCCTTCTTGTACAAAACCCTTCGGATGACAGGGAGCAGACAGATGACCATCACGAGCCAAGAGAGTCCCCGGTGTCCCGGAAACAAATTCCCCGAGATAATGCCGAATGCCAAGGAGAATGAAAGGATGACCATGGGGCGGAGAAGATATTTGTTTGTCATCATAAGGGTCAGGCTCGGGGTTCAACAAACCTGGTTCTATAGCCTTCAACAAAAAGATTGTCCGGAGCGACAAACATTTTGTTGAAAGCTCTAACGGTTTTTGTGGTTTCCGACACGGGCTGAAAATTGCTGATCATAACGGATTTAGGGGAGCCCGTGCCCCCTCCCCGTTGCGGACGCCTCTCGGCGGTGCAATACCGCCTGAAGGCGGGACTACAAACTGAAAAGTGGTTTCCACAACACCGCCTGAAGGCGGGACTACAAACTGAAAAGTGGTTTCCACAATGCCGCCTGAAGGCGGGACTACAAACTGAAAAGTGGTTTCCACATCGGGTTCTACTTCCCCCCAAATCCATCCTCGGACATCTCCACCGCCGCGCCGTCGCAGGCAAGGATGGCATCCATTTTGCCGAATGTGACGGGCAGGACCGTGTTGACAAAGAACTGCGCGCTTTTCAGTTGTCCCTCATAGAAGGCCGCGTCCTTCTTCTTTGCGTCCTCCGTCAATTTCTGAGCCGCAACCGAGGCCCGCCACACCAGCAGCCAAGCCATGACCACATCGCCGGTCACCTCCATGAACGGATGCGCGAAGGCAAATGCCTCCATGACGTTGTCAGATCCGGCGGCCTTGCCGATATGCAACGCGGTCTCTCCGAGCCGTTGGACCGCGTGTTCCAGACGATCCCCGAACGCGGTGATGCTGTCAATCTCCTTGGCCGTCTCCGCGGTCTTGCCCATCTCCCCCAAGAGAGACCTGAACGACTCCCCCTTGTTCAGCCCCAGCTTTCTCCCGAGGAGATCCATCGCCTGAATGCCGTTGGTTCCTTCGTATATCTGGGTGATCTTGCAGTCCCTCAGCAACTGCTCTTGGGGGTATTCCCTAATATATCCGTAGCCGCCGTAAACCTGAACCCCGTTGCTGCACACCTCAAAGGCCCTGTCCGTGACATATCCTTTGGCAATTGGAATGAGCACGTCAATCAGCCCTTGATATCTCGCCTTCTCCTCCGGATCATCGCTGATCTGGATCATGTCTTCGCAGAACCCGAGGTAAAGGAGGAGGCTCCGCATCCCTTCCACAGCGGTTTTCATGGATATGAGCATCCGCCGCACATCCGGATGCTGGATGATCGGAACCGAGGCCGCCCCCTTATCCCTGCCATGTAGGAGATGCCTCCCCTGAATCCGTTCCCTCGCATAGTTCACCGCGTTCATATAGGACGCGGACGCGCAGGCAAACCCCTGCATCCCCACCAAGAGCCGCTCCTCGTTCATCATCACGAACATGACCTGCATCCCCTTGTTCTCTTGGCCCAGCAGCGTTCCCCTGCATTTTCCTTTTCCCCCGAGGGTCAGGGAGCAGGTCGCGTTCCCGTGAATCCCCATCTTCTCCTCAATGCCAGTGCAGACCACATCGTTTTCCTCGCTGAAACTCCCATCCGCATTCACCCATATTTTGGGCACCAGAAACAGGGATATCCCCTTGGTTCCCGGAGGCGCTCCCTCGATCCGGGCCAGTACCGGGTGGACCATGTTCTCCACCAGATCGTTCTCCCCGGCCGAGATGAATATCTTGCTGCCGGTGATGGAATAGGTTCCGTCCTCGTTTTTGACTGCGGAGGTGGTGAGCGCGCCCACATCCGAGCCGGCCTCCGGCTCGGTGAGCACCATGGTTCCACCCCATTCGCCGGTGTACATCTTCTTCAGAAAGAGGCGCTTCTGTTCCTCGGTTCCGAATGTCTCCACCAGTCTTCCCGCACCATGGGTCAGCCTTGGGTAGATCATGAACGCGTAGTTCGCGCCGTTGAAATAGTTGCTGGCCGCCTGTGCCACTGCTGACGGCATCCCCTGCCCGCCCCATTCCGGATCGTCACATAAGGCAATCCATTCCCCTTCCCTGAAGAGACGATAGAGCTTATGAAAGCATTCCGGTACCGTCACCCTTCCGCTTTCAAATATGCAACCTTCCTCATCCCCCGGTTTCTGGGTGGGAACGATCTCCTTGAGCGTGAGGGTGCGCGCCTCGGAGATGATCATGTCTATCGTCTTTCTGTTGAACTCCGCAAACTTCTCGTGTCTGCTTAGTGCTTCCACCTGCAATTGTTCGTGGAGCACAAAGTCAATGTCTCTGCGATCTGCGATGAGCTGTGCCATCTTCTGAATTTCTCCTGTTTTCTCAATCATCACGTTGTTTTTTTCTGTCATCCCTGCAAAAGCAGGAATCCATTGGCCTCTGATCCCGAACAACTTCCCCATTCCCCCGCTCCTGCCGGAACCTGTCCCTGACATTTTTCAACATGGAACGGAGGATCTGCCCGATGTCCGGCGTGGCGAAGAAAGGAAACGGCTTCTACTTGGCCTGTTCCCTGACAATCCGGGTCTTTTCAGTGATATGGGGACAAAGCGCGGGGGTTTCCGTCTGATGGCCGTAGTCCACGCAGATTCTGCGAGCATGAACCGGTCGGATGTACTGCAACGGATAGGCCGCCATATGATCCAGTATCTTTATCTCGGCATATTCCCAGAGTCTCCTCTGTTTTTTGGGATCAGTCTCGGTCCGGGCTGTTTCAATGAGCCGGTCCGCCTTGTCATAGTGGGAGAAATTGACATCCGGTCTCTCACCAGTATTCACAATCGCCTCCGAATGGAAGAAGCGGGTCAATGCCGCGTCCGCGTCAGGACGCCAAGAAATGTAAACCACAAGCGGGTTCTCATCCCAACGGATCCGTATGTGCATCCCCGGATGATCCACGACTTTGAGCTTGCAGTCAATCCCTATCTGTGCCAGCTGGGATTTCATGCGTTCATAATATCCGCGATAAATGGGCCTTTCAGATGTCACCATCTCCAAGGGAAAGCCTTCGGGACACCCTGCCTTCTCCAGCAGTTCCCGGGCTTTTTCCAAGTTGGTCGGGTAATCGAGCCCGAATCTCTCAATCCGGTCCCTTTTCAGGCCAGACAGAAAAGCAGGCACTGGCGCATAGACATTCTCGGCCACCCGATCCCCAAAAGGCTTCTGGAAGGCATCCCGATCCAGCGCGTAGGCCATGGCCCGGCGGATTCGGATGTCATTCAGGGGCGGCTTGCCCATGTTGAAATGGATCATGGCCACTTCGCCGATGCCGTCGGTCTCCACCGTGATATCCGGCTCCTGTTCCATCTTTTCAATCCAAGCCGTGTCAGGCTCCCCTTCGATGATATCCAGTTCTCCGCTTTTCAGACCCGCCTCCCGTTCAGCGATGTCAGGGAGAAAACGGATATCAACCCCTTCAAGGGATGGGGGCCCCCGAAAGTATTGGTCATGGGCCTTCAGGACGATCTTCTCTGCGGGAAGGTACGCTTGGACAACAAACGGCCCTGTGCCGACCGGTTGGGTTTTGAATCGTTCTCGGCCCATCGCCTCATGCGCTCTCCTGCTGATGATGAAACCGCCGGCATAAGCGGCCAGCCGGGTCTTGAAGATAAGCGGCGTCATGGGATTCTCCAAGATGATTTTGACCGAATAGGGGTCATCGGGGTCAATCTTTTCCGCGGTCATGCCGGTGTAGTCGCCGACATATTTGGGAGCGGTTTTGGCCGCTTTTTCCAAGGAGTAAACCACATCCGCCGCGGTCATCTCGTGAGCCGCTGTGTCGGGGCCCGTATGGAACATCACGTCCTTACGCAGTCTGAATTTCCATATCTGCCGGCCGGCCGCGGTTTCAGGCTCCGGAATGGTTTCGGCCAGATCCGGCTCAAACTGCGTGGCACTCCCCGGTTTGTAACGGATGAGGCGGTTGAAGATCATCTCCGCGATGACGCGTTTCCGGGATTCACCGGCACGATGGGGATCCAAGGCATCTTTGGCGGTTAGGGTCATGCCGAGTCCGAGACTAAGCACTTGGCGGGAAGGGTTCGCTTCCGGCGGTTCATCCGTCTCCGGGAGATGGCCTGAAATCACAGCGGCCGGATCTTCCGCAAAAGCATCCCAATCCATCACTGGCCCATGGGCCGTAGTGAAGATACTAAGCAACATCAACAACAGAAAACGGTGAGGATTCATTCTGGTCAATCCTTTCTGGGCTATGGGCTATGGGCTATGGGTTCCATGTTTCAGACTCCCGAGAACCAAAGCTCCAGAACCAAGGCTCCAGAACCCAGAATCCAGTTCATTTGAGCCCAGCTCTCCGAGAGGCTCTATTATCGAATTCTCGGTCCAGAACCCAGTTCATTTCTGATTCTAACGGATTTTGTGGTTGCCTGTGATTTCAGACAGCCACGATCCTGAAAGCCAGCCTGCCGGGACATGCCCATGAACAAACCGCGGATGGGCCCGCACCCTGCCCGGCACGCAGGCCGTCTGCGTTCATCCGCGTTCATCCGCGGTTCATGATGGGTGTCGGAAACCACAAAAACCGTTAGAACCA